>NZ_JACLQK010000021.1:0-41479 GCF_016648645.1 Streptococcus sp. 22.1
ATCTTCATAAGTCAATTTCATAATAAAAACACCCCAAAAGTTAGATTTTTTCTGTCTAACTTTTGGGGTGCAGTTCAAGTTGTGGTTCTCTTGGGACCTTCTGGGTCTGGGAAATCTACCCTTATCCGTACAATTAACGCCTTGGAATCCATCGATAACGGTACGCTTATCGTTAACGGACATAATGTGACGGAAGCTTCTGCCAAAGACTTGGTTGAGCTTCGTAAGGAAGCGGGTATGGTATTCCAACACTTTAACCTCTACCCGCACAAAACTGTTCTTGAAAATGTAACTTTGGCACCTATCAAGGTTCTTGGAATCAGTAAGGCAGACGCCGAAAAGACTGCTGAAAAATTCCTTCGCTACGTTAACATGTGGGACAAGAAGGATTCATACCCTGGTATGCTTTCTGGTGGGCAAAAACAACGTATCGCTATTGCCCGTGGTCTTGCCATGAATCCTGAGCTCTTGCTCTTTGACGAACCAACGTCAGCCCTTGACCCAGAGACTATTGGTGACGTGCTTGCGGTTATGCAAAACCTTGCCAAAGGTGGCATGAACATGGTTGTCGTAACCCACGAAATGGGCTTTGCCCGTAGTGTGGCTGACCGTATCATTTTCATGGCTGAAGGTCAAGTTCTTGTAGACACTACGGATGTGGATGGTTTCTTCGACAATCCAACTGAACCTCGTGCAGTTCAATTCCTTTCTAAGATTATCGACCACAACTCTGATCGTGTCCAAGTGGACGCCTAAGGAGGACTTATGTTAATCAAGAAACTTAGTCGCATTTTAGCTATCTCTGTTATAACTTTTCTAGCAGTTCTCCTCTGGAACACCAAAAGCAGTCAGGCAGATGAAAGCAGTAAACTACTCAATAGTGCTGCAATTCAAAAAATTGTCAAAAAAGGGACTCTAAACGTTGGTGTCAAACAGGATGTCCCAAACTTTGGATACTACTCAGCCAAAACTAATACCTATCAAGGGATGGAAATTGACCTCGCTAAGAAAATCGCCAAAGAACTTAAGGTTAAGGTGAATTTTACAGCGGTTACCCCACAAACTCGTGAAGCCCTTATGGATAATGGGACTATTGATATGCTTATCGCTACTTATACCATAACAGATGAGCGTAAGGCTTCATATGCCATGTCAACTCCTTACTACTATGACCAGATCGGTTTCCTCGTTCAAACCAAATCTGGCTATAAGAAACTTTCTGACCTAAACGGTAAAACTATTGGAGTGTCTCAAGGGTCATCTGCCAAAGCTGCTGTTGAAGAGTACGCTTCAGCTAATAACCTTAAGTTTGACTACGTTCAACTCGGATCTTATCCTGAGTTAGCCGTATCACTCTATGCTTACCGTATTGACGCTTTTGCTGGTGATAAATCAATCTTGTCAGGTTACGAAAGTGATAAAACCAAGATCCTTGATGAAGGTTTCAAAACACAAGAATACGGTATCGCCTCAAGCAAGTCTAACCAAGAGTTGATTGATTATACCAACGATTTGATTGCTAAATGGCAAAAAGATGGTACCCTTCAAAAACTCTACGATAAGTATCACTTGAAACCAGCTAAGGCTGAAGATAAATAGAAAGGAGTCCTGAATTTATGTATCTTTTAACAGAAACGGCTAGTCCTTTCGCTCTTGAACGTTGGGCTGCTTTCTTCGCTAACTTTGGGCAGTTTGCCAAAGGTTTCTTTTACACTCTCGGTATTTCGATTGGTGCCTTGATTGTTGCCCTTCTTCTTGGGCTCATCTTTGGAGCTATGAGCTCTACTCATAACAAGGTCCTTCGTGGCATCTCACGTGTTTATGTCGAAATCTTCCAGAATACACCCTTGCTCGTGCAATTCGTGGTTGTCTTCTATGGAATTTCAATCTTGACTGATGGTCATGTCATGATTCCAATTTCATTGACGGCTATCCTTTGTGTAGGGGTCTACACAGGAGCCTATATCTCTGAAATTATTCGTACAGGTATCGAGGCGGTTCCTAAAGGTCAAACCGAAGCGGCTTTATCTCAAGGTTTCACCTACGCTGATACCATGCGTATCATCATCTTGCCTCAAGCCGTGCGTACTATCTTGCCACCATTGACCAACCAAGTGGTTAACTTGATTAAAAACACTTCTACAGTTGCCATCATTTCTGGGGCCGATATCATGTTCACAGCTAAGGCTTGGGCTTATGATACCACTAACTATGTGCCGGCCTTTGCTGGGGCTGCCTTCCTCTACTTTATCATGTGTTTCCCTCTAGCTACCTGGGCACGTCGTAAAGAAGAAGAGAATAAGAAAGCTTACTAAGGAGGTCCACTATGTCAGAAGTTTTATCAGCTACTAACCTTAAATTCTTGGCACAAGGGATGTGGACGACTCTTTACTTGTCTTTCTTCATCATCGTGCTATCTACCCTGTTCGGAACAATTCTGGCGGTGATGCGTAACGGAAAGAATCCTATCCTTCGTTGGATCGCTTCTATCTACGTTGAGTTCGTTCGTAACGTTCCTAACTTGCTTTGGATTTTCATTATCTTCTTAGTCTTCCAGCTTAAGTCAACTGCGGCAGGGATTACCTCTTTCACGGTCTTTACTTCAGCTGCCTTGGCGGAAATCATTCGTGGGGGACTCAACTCTATCGACCATGGTCAAACTGAAGCAGGTTTGTCTCAAGGATTTAACAACAAACAAATCTTTATTTACATCATCTTCCCACAAGCTATTCGTAAGATGTTGCCATCTATCATTTCTCAATTCGTAACAGTTATCAAGGATACTTCTTTCCTTTACTCTGTTATCGCCTTACAAGAGTTGTTTGGTAAGAGTCAGATTTTGATGGGTGGTTACTACGAGCCTAGTCAAATCTTCACCTTATACGGTATTGTGGCTTTAGCTTATTTCGTGGTTAACTTTGCGATTTCTAGCTACTCTCGCTACCTCTCTAAACAATGGGAGCAAGCTAGTGAATAAAATAAAAAACTCACCTACGGGTGGGTTTTTGTTTTTCTCATATTTATATCAAAAAATGATTAATTATTTAGTAAAAACCGAACGTTTTGAAAGAATATTCGGAATTTTTTGACTTTCGACTTTACTTATGCTAAAATTCAATATATGTTAGAAAAGCTAACAAGTAAATCCATTATAGGAGGCTCTTATGGCACTTATTGAATTTAAAAATGTTAATAAATATTACGGAGATTATCATGCACTTCGTGATATCAATCTAGAAATTGAAAAAGGACAAGTTGTGGTTCTCTTGGGACCTTCTGGGTCTGGGAAATCCACCCTCATCCGTACAATCAACGCCTTGGAATCCATCGATAACGGTACGCTTATCGTTAACGGACATAATGTGACGGAAGCTTCTGCCAAAGAGTTGGTAGAATTGCGTAAGGAAGCAGGGATGGTATTCCAACACTTTAACCTCTACCCGCACAAAACCGTTCTTGAAAATGTTACCTTGGCACCTATCAAGGTTCTTGGAATCAGTAAGGCAGACGCTGAAAAGACTGCTGAAAAATTCCTTCGCTACGTTAACATGTGGGACAAGAAGGATTCATACCCTGGCATGCTTTCTGGTGGACAAAAACAACGTATCGCTATCGCCCGTGGTCTTGCTATGAATCCTGAGCTCTTGCTCTTTGACGAACCAACGTCAGCCCTTGACCCAGAGACTATCGGTGACGTGCTTGCGGTTATGCAAAAACTTGCCAAAGGTGGTATGAATATGGTTGTCGTAACCCACGAAATGGGCTTTGCCCGTAGTGTGGCTGACCGTATCATTTTCATGGCTGAAGGTCAGATTCTTGTAGACACTACGGATGTGGATGGTTTCTTTGACAATCCAACTGAACCTCGTGCGGTTCAATTCCTTTCTAAGATTATCGATCACAACTCTGATAATGTCCAAGTGGATGCCTAAGGAGGTTGCCTATGATTTTCAAAAAAATCTTACGTTACCTAACCGTTGCAAGCTTGGCAATTCTCACTATTTTTCTTATCACGAGTCACAAGACTAAGGCGGAAGACACTAGTAAGCTTCTTGATAGTAAAGCAGTCCAAAAGATTGTTAAGCGAGGGACACTCAATGTCGGTGTGAAGCAAGACGTTCCTAACTTTGGTTACTATTCTGCTAAGACTAATACCTACGAAGGTATGGAAGTTGATCTTGCTAAGAAGATTGCTGATGAGTTAAAAGTTAAAGTGAATTATATCCCAGTAACGACGCAAACTCGTGAACCACTTATGGATAACGGTACTATCGACTTGCTTATCGCTACCTATACCATTAATGATGAACGTAAGGCTTCTTACGCTATCTCAACTCCTTACTACTATGACCAAATCGGTTTCTTGGTTCTTAAGGACTCAGGTATTAACAAAATTTCAGACTTGAATGGTAAGACTATCGGTGTTTCTCAAGGGGCGTCAACTAAGGCTGCGTTGCAAGAGTACGCTTCAGCTAATAACCTTAAGTTCAACTATGTTCAACTCGGATCTTTCCCAGAATTGGCTGTTTCTCTTTACGCTCACCGTGTAGATGCTTTCTCAGTTGATAAATCTATCCTCTCTGGATATGAAAGTAAGAAAACTAAAACCTTAAAAGAAGGTTTCAAAACACAAGAGTACGGTATTGCTTCAAGTAAGTATAATCAAGAGTTGATTGATTATACCAACGATTTGATTGCTAAATGGCAAAAAGATGGTAGCCTTCAAAAGCTCTACGATAAGTATCACTTGAAACCAGCTAAGGCTGAAGATAAATAGAAAGGAGTCCTGAATTTATGTATCTTTTAACAGAAACGGCTAGTCCTTTCGCTCTTGAACGTTGGGCTGCTTTCTTCGCTAACTTTGGGCAGTTTGCCAAAGGTTTCTTTTACACTCTCGGTATTTCGATTGGTGCCTTGATTGTTGCCCTTCTTCTTGGGCTCATCTTTGGAGCTATGAGCTCTACTCATAACAAGGTCCTTCGTGGCATCTCACGTGTTTATGTCGAAATCTTCCAGAATACACCCTTGCTCGTGCAATTCGTGGTTGTCTTCTATGGAATTTCAATCTTGACTGATGGTCATGTCATGATTCCAATTTCATTGACGGCTATCCTTTGTGTAGGGGTCTACACAGGAGCCTATATCTCTGAAATTATTCGTACAGGTATCGAGGCGGTTCCTAAAGGTCAAACCGAAGCGGCTTTATCTCAAGGTTTCACCTACGCTGATACCATGCGTATCATCATCTTGCCTCAAGCCGTGCGTACTATCTTGCCACCATTGACCAACCAAGTGGTTAACTTGATTAAAAACACTTCTACAGTTGCCATCATTTCTGGGGCCGATATCATGTTCACAGCTAAGGCTTGGGCTTATGATACCACTAACTATGTGCCGGCCTTTGCTGGGGCTGCCTTCCTCTACTTTATCATGTGTTTCCCTCTAGCTACCTGGGCACGTCGTAAAGAAGAAGAGAATAAGAAAGCTTACTAAGGAGGTCCACTATGTCAGAAGTTTTATCAGCTACTAACCTTAAATTCTTGGCACAAGGGATGTGGACGACTCTTTACTTGTCTTTCTTCATCATCGTGCTATCTACCCTGTTCGGAACAATTCTGGCGGTGATGCGTAACGGAAAGAATCCTATCCTTCGTTGGATTGCTTCTATCTACGTTGAGTTCGTCCGTAACGTTCCTAACTTGCTTTGGATTTTCATTATCTTCCTGGTCTTCCAACTCAAGTCAACTGCGGCAGGGATTACCTCTTTCACGGTCTTTACTTCAGCTGCCTTGGCGGAAATCATTCGTGGGGGGCTGAACTCTATCGACCATGGCCAAACAGAAGCCGGCTTGTCTCAAGGGTTTAACAACAGACAAATCTTTATTTACATCATCTTCCCACAAGCTATTCGTAAGATGTTACCATCTATCATTTCTCAATTCGTAACAGTCATCAAGGATACTTCTTTCCTTTACTCTGTTATTGCCTTACAAGAATTGTTTGGTAAGAGTCAGATTTTGATGGGTGGTTACTACGAACCAAGCCAAATCTTTACCTTATACGGTATTGTGGCTTTAGCTTATTTCGTGGTCAACTTTGCCATTTCTAGCTACTCTCGCTACCTCTCTAAACAATGGGAGCAAGCTAGTGAATAAAACAAAAACCCACCTGCAGGTGGGTTTTTATTTTCTGGATACTAAAAACGACTCCAATCAGAGTCGTTCTTTGCTTTAATTCACCGTTACTTTTCCTGAATAATAATCTAGGGTAATCCCTTCTTGTACATTTGGAACAAAGACATTGAATTCAAGTGAGCCATCTGCTGACTTGGCTTCAAGATGTGTTCCTGATGGAATGAGGTTATCTCCTTCATAAATAAGGGTAACGCGATAACGGACACGTTTGTTTTTATCCTGAGCTTTTCGTACCAGGCTTTCATAATAGTTTTGTCCCGTAGAACTTTCGCTATTAGCTTGGTTAGCCCAAGCAGTTTGAACGGCAATATTTTCTGGATTTGAAGTCGAGGCATCAAATCCTTTGAGACCACCTACAAGTGCATAGCCCAACAAATGACCTCTATCTACGGCATGACTATACTCTCCTGAAAGATTGTGAACTTGATGCCATCCCGCAGGTGTCCAAGAGGTTGAGCCATTCCCTGTTTCTTGACGATTTTTGTACTGTCTGGTTGCTTTACTTAATAAGGCATTCGCTACTGTAGGAACCGTTTGTCCTTGAACCGTTTTGACTTGGTTATTGGCATAGGGTTGGCTAGAAACCTTAGCATTTAGATTAGTCTTATTACCATTAACAATATAAGCCCCTGCCCCATTCCATTCTAAGGAGTTTCCTAGTTTACTCTTGACGGAGCTAGTCATCACTGACTCAGCAAGCTGCTCTTGTGGAGTAGCCTTTCCATTTGTTGAAC
The DNA here is from genome assembly GCF_016648645.1 of Streptococcus sp. 22.1. Lineage (NCBI taxonomy): Bacteria > Bacillati > Bacillota > Bacilli > Lactobacillales > Streptococcaceae > Streptococcus > Streptococcus sp. 22.1. The sequence continues at coordinate 6,929 of NZ_JACLQK010000021.1, forward strand.
CGTTTGATTTAACGGAGTTATTGGATTTTCCCGAGACTAGACTAGCTACCTGCTTGATTGGATTATTAGGCGATAGCTTATTGCTCGTCCCAATGTAACCTAAAACTGCAATCAAGACCGCTATTAGTAACGAGACTAGCTGACGTTTCTGTTTATTTGTTAAAGATGTCTTTCTTTTTGCCATTGTTCTCTTTCTTTTATATGAATGTCATGACTAAAGGAGCGGGATTACTTCCCACTCCCTTTTATTTTCCTGTAAATTTAGCAACAATTGCCTGCCAGGTTTCTGGTTTTAAGATGCTTATAGGATCCTTGCCCTCTCCTAAAACAGCATAGCCAATCATCAATCCGATTGCTAGAAAAGCAAGGCCAATCACACACACACTCAAAACAAGTAATAATTGACGAAAAACATAGCCTTTACCAGTTTCCATACTAAGCCTCACTTACACGTGAAATATTTGCTCCTAGTTTAGCTAGTTTCTCATGGAATTGATAGTAACCACGATCCAAGTGTGTCAATTTACCAACAGTAGTTGTTCCTTCAGCCACCATCCCTGTAAGAATTAGTGCTGCCGAAGCTCGAAGGTCAGTAGACATAACTTGAGCACCCTGAAGTGGCAAACCACCGTGAATCATAGCCGTATCACGAAGGATTTCTGAATGAAGTCCCATACGACGCATTTCTTCTAAGTGTTGGAAGCGATTCTCAAAGACTGTCTCAATCATGGTTGATTCCCCGCTTACCACTGCCATAAGTGCTGTAAATTGAGCTTGCATGTCAGTTGGGAAACCTGGGTGAGGTAGAGTTTTAACGGTTACTGGTTTCAATTGTGAAACATCAGATTTAACACGAATACCGCCGTCTTCTTCCTTAACATAGACACCCATTTCCAATAATTTTGAAATCAAAGGACGGTTATGTTCCCAAATAGCATCTTTGATAAGGACATCACCAGAAGTCATGGCTGCTGCTACCATAAAGGTACCTGCTTCAATACGGTCCTGAACAACCGCATGTTTAGTACCATGGAGAGCTTTAACACCTTTAATCACGAGTGTTTCAGTTCCAGCACCTTTGACATCTGCTCCCATCTCGTTAAGAAGAAGGGCCAAGTCAACGATTTCTGGTTCACGCGCAGCATTTTCAATGGTTGTAACTCCATCAGCCAAAGTCGCTGCCATCATAAGGTTTTGAGTGGCACCGACAGATGGAAAGTCCATATAAATAGTTGCACCTTTTAGTTTTTCTGCTGTCGCAGTGATGTCACCGCCAACTTGGGTAATTTTAGCCCCCATTGCTTCTAAACCTTTGAGGTGGAGGTCAATCGGACGGCTACCAATCGTACAACCACCAGGCATTGAAACCTTCGCGTGGCCATTGCGGGCAAGAATTGGTCCAAGTACTACGATAGACGCACGCATCTTGCTCACATACTCATATGGCGCCTGATCAAGAATTTCTCCACTAGCATCAACGACAACGGTATTGTTTTCCTCGTCAAAGTCTACAGCAATATCTAAACCACGAACAACATTATTCATCGTGTAAACATCTGACAAGATTGGAACATTAGTTAAGGTTGTTTGACCTTCCGAGGCCAAGATAGTCGCTGCCAACAAGGGGAGGACAGCGTTTTTAGCACCTTCAATGACAACCTCACCACTTAATCGAGTGTTGCCACCCTGCACAATAATTTTATCCATAAGGATTCCTTTCAAGGGTCATTTTCATCTTTTTGTATTATATCAAAAGTCTTTTAAAATCACTAATTTAAGAAATTGAGCTAGCCATATTCTGTCCAAAAGCTAAAACCGACAGAATAAAGGAACTGATAAGATAGCCTAAGGCAATACTGATAAAGAGCAAAAAGAGTTTCAATTTACCAGTATTTTCAATCGGATTTTTGATGATTTTTGCCCAATCAAAGAGGCTAATCAGCATATGGTAGCTCAATCCTATAAATACAAGGTGACTCGCCAAAGTGACGAATTGATTAATAATAGTCATAATTTCATTATACCATAGAAAGCTAAGCTAAAACATAAAAAGAGGGTGAGACAGTTCTAAATCTGTAATTATTTAGCGACTGCTTTCACTCCTCTTTCCTTTATTTTTGAAGCTACTAGATTAGGGATACTTTAAAATAATCTAGCGCTTATCTTACACTCTCTAGGTACTTATAATTTGAGTTATGCAACTTAGTCTTCATAACCGTTAGGGTTAGTCGTTTGCCAACGCCAAGAATCTCTAACCATTTCTTTCAAGGTCTTCTTAGCTTCCCAGCCAAGAACTTCTTTGGCCTTTTCAGGAGAGGCATAGCAAGTAGCAATATCACCAGCACGACGTCCTTGAATACGGTATGGAATAGCAACCTTGTTTTCAGCTTCGAAAGTCTTAACGAGATCCAATACGCTATAACCATGTCCAGTACCCAAATTGAAAATCTCAGCACCTTTGTGACTCAAATTATATTTGACAGCAGCCAAGTGACCTGAGGCCAAGTCAAGGACGTGAATGTAGTCACGCACACCTGTACCATCTGGAGTTGGATAGTCATCCCCAAAGACGTTAAGCTCAGGAAGTTTACCAATAGCTACCTGTGTAATATATGGCATCAGGTTGTTTGGAATACCGTTTGGCAATTCCCCAATCAAACCACTTTCATGAGCACCGATAGGATTGAAATAACGAAGATTTGTGACTGACCATGACGGATCTGAAGCCGCTACGTCTGTAAGAATTTGTTCCATCATCAACTTAGTATAACCGTATGGGTTGATAGCTGATGTTGGCATATCTTCCGTCATTGGAGAAGGATTATTAGTACCGTAAACTGTTGCACTTGAACTGAAGACGATGTTTTTAACATCACATTCTTTCATTTTTTCAAGAAGAGTAATGGTACCACTGATATTGTTTTTATAATATTTCAAAGGTTTTTGGACAGATTCTCCCACTGCCTTGAAGGCCGCGAAGTGAATAACTAACTCAATATCTTCATTTGTAAAAACCTTATCCAAAAAATCAGTATCTAAAATGGAACCTTGATAAAATGGAAATTTTTTACCAGTAATCTTTTCCAAACGTTCAAGAACTGCTGGCGAACTATTTGAAAAGTCGTCAACTAAGACTACATCGAAACCTGCATTAAGGAGTTCAACGGTTGTGTGGCTACCGATATAGCCAGCTCCTCCTGTAATTAAAATAGACATTTATTTTTCCTTTCTTACTTGTCAGTGCCTTTTTGATCCTTTTGAATCGTTGCTAATTTAGGCATGACTTCTCCTTCAAAACCTTTCATGGCAAAATGAACCGAAGGCTCTTGTGTCATTGGAGATAGAATTCCTAGCTTCACCTGATAATTCTGATCTTTGGAATAGGCGAAACTTGCCTTAAGTTCAGTTGTTTGATCTGGAAGCAATTCTGACAAACGACAATCAAGTTGTTGGGCTTGAAGAACCTTGCCATTAGCATTACACAAGTATAATACCACAGGCCAATCCCCATATAAAGGGGCAACCCCAGAATTTTCTAAATTAAGGGTAATTTCAACCTTGCTCTCTCCTTTGGAAATTCTCAAACCTGATACCCAGAGGCGGTAGCCCATGTTTTTCAAGAGTTCCTTATAAGCAGCTTGCCCATCACCAATATCTTCAGCAACCTTTGGACCCAAGAAGGTCAAATGAGCTGCTTTGGCTTCATCTGTAAGCTCGTCTAAGTTATTACCAAGCAAAGTAGACATAGACTGCGAACTTGTTAATTCACCACCGATTGGTGCTTTCTCCCAAGCCTTAGGCATGGCTTTCAAGGCAGCTTGCTCTTGGGTTTGATCGTATGATCCACCATTTTGAATCCAATTTAACCAGGTTTTAGTTGCTGATTTGTCTCCAAAGACATCATTGTAGATTCCAAAATCACCTTCCAAACCTGTATCAAAAGGTCTTCTCATAAGAATCTTCGCTTTAGGAAAGGCTGGTTGAAACGGTGCGATGTAATCCTTACGAACTTCTTTTCGTGGTAATTGGCGAATGCCAGCATCTGAGTGAACATGCCACTCGCCCCAGTGTCCTAAGCCACCAAGTTCGATGTAGGCGATAAAATCATCATTGCCCCAACGCTGTCCCATAGCAGTCACAGCTTCTTTATAGTATTTTCTAAGCAGTTTATTTTGGTAATTTGGTGAAAATCCCTTACCGTAGGATGTGTTATAAGCATCCCCAAGGTCAGAAATTTCATTTCCTAACCAGTCAGGAATATCCTTATGACTTGATTTGCCAGGGTAATCTAGCAAGAAACGTAAGACGACCTGCTTGCCTTCTTTCTTCCATCGTTTGAACTGGTTACTTTCTTCAATCGTTTCCCAGTTATAGTGGCCCTTTTTAGGTTCCAATTCTTTCCATGTGATATCAACATAGACAAGATGAACATCTTCAGAAACTGTTTTTTCTTCCGCTGAAGGGACATAACCCATGAGCGGATTCCCAAAGCTCTTGTCTGAAAGCGTATATTCAAACTTGGTACCTGTATTTCTGGTATTCAAATACACAAAAATGGCATAAAGACCACTCGTAATGATGATTAGACAGATGACGAGCCAAAGTTTCTTCTTTCGACTACTCCAACTCTTCTTCTCACGTTTACTAGCCATGGTATTCGCCGTTGTATTGGATCAGCGTAAGGTCTTTGACACCTTCGATAGATTTAATGTTTTCAACGAAGGTAAGGTCGTTATTTTTCACAAAGACTTCAATAGCCATCTCAACACTGTCTTTTCGCATAGTTTCAGACTTGATAAAGTGTTTGATGCGACCAAGTTCTTGTATAACTTTGTCACCTGTGTGCTCACCATCATAGTGAACCACAGCGATATACACCTTACCAGTCTCTTGCAAGCGGCTAAAGACAATAAGCATCAGTAGGATAACAAGGGACGTTACAACGGCTAGGACATACATACCTGCCCCTACCGTAATCCCTGAAGTAATTGCCCAGAACAGATAGAGCAAGTCCATAGGATCCTTAACAGCGGTACGGTAACGGACGATAGAGAGGGCACCGACCATACCAAGTGAGATAACGATATTTGAACTGATTGCCAGTGTTACCATTGACGTAAGCAAGGTCATACCGACCAAGGTCATGGCAAAACTGCGTGAATAAATAACGCCTGTAAAGAAATGCTGGTAAACCTTATAGATAAAGGCTCCAATCAACAAGGCAAGTAGCAAGACGATAACAATACGAAACGGTGACTGCGTCGCATAGTTATCAGACTGCAAAATAGATTTTTTTATAAAGTCTTGAACACTCATAAATTCCCCTTCTTATACTAAGTTCTTCCGAACTTAGCACTTTTCCTATTTATATATTCCCATCTTCCCAGTATTCAAAACCATTTAGATACTGAGATTTTTCATAAGCCAATACGTACTTAGAGACAGCCATCATATCTGCTTTCCCTGGCAAGACACTTTGGACAATCTTTGGCAGATACTCTGTATATTTAACTTCGAAAACCATCTTTTCCGGATCAATGACTGGAATTGTTGGTAAGTCCGGATCAAAAATATCAAAACTTCCAACCGCTACTCTGACATTTTGGTCAAAGGTTAAGCGAACTGTTCCAAAGTCATAAACCCACGGCTCTCGTTCATAATCAACGATGGTCCGGGGACGCATCATGTTACTAACACATTCATAGTAAAATTCCTGACAGAGAGGATAGGGACTTTTCAAGAGAAAGTCATAATCCCCATCAATGATTTTATAAAATTCTTCGACAGTTAGTGGTGCATCCTCTTTCAGAATGTAGGTATCAACCTTTTTCTTACGCTCTAGCTTGATACTATTGGTCCCGAAATTGTAGATACGAATCCTATATTTTTTACGAACCAGAATACCTGCATCTTTTTCAGCATAGGCACTATTCCAATAGTCGTCAAAGTAAAGACTTCTAATGGTATAACCACCATTTGTCGCATGCTTATCCAACTGAATCAAATGTTTAAAACGTTCAGTCAACAGGGCCTTTTCTGGTTCACCAATGACGTATTTCAACTCATGGCGAAAGGGCTTCTCTTTAGTCTTCATAACCATCTACCCCAATTTTTCCATCTTCGAGGACAAAGAAGCTCATGATACCAAATTGTTTAGAGTTATCACTATTGATATAGTAGTCAAAAGCACGTTGTGATTGTCCAGCCTCATTAGTTGCAGTCACACGTACGAAATATTGTCCCTTAGGCAAGGTATCTGTTTCGGCACTGAGAGTTTTAAGACCAGATTTTTCAAAGACCTTGTCTTTAAATTCATAGTCTTTAGCTAATTCTACAGTGTAAGTCAACTTGCTGTTATTGAAATCGTAAGAGGCACCCCAACTTAATTTCAATTTGTTATTGGCCACTTCCGGCTTATTGATAAAGAATGGTTGCGGTTTTTCAAGACTTGTTTTGTAAATCTTGTAGTTGTTCTCCAACTCATTTGGCAAATCTGCCAAAATCTTGTCGTAATTATCAGGTGTTGTCTTAGCATGCATTTGGTCAGGCATCTTAGCTAGGTAAGGTTTAATAACTGCTGCGTATTCATTACTCATAGAAGTAATCTTGTCACCAGTAATCGTCTTACGTAGCTCATCCATCTTCTCATCTAGACCCTTGCGGAACTCTTTTGACTTGAGCAAACGTTGGAAAAGTTGGTTACCCCAATAGTTGCTGACACCGACTTCCCAGCTATTAGCTTGGTCACTGTCCTTACTTACCAAACGACGTTCATTCTTCATCAAGATACTATCGTTATCCCAAGGAATGATGTACCATTTGGTTGAGTTTTGTGGGCTATAGAGATACATGTTACGACTCTGTGTATCATCATTACCAAGCAACATCTGGAAGGCCATCCAATATTGGATATTCTCAGGATCTACATACTTGTCCATGATGGTTTCAATCTTCACCGATGGATCGTTGAGCTTGGTTAGAAAATCAATAAGTTTGGTATGATCATGGCTACCTTTAATTTCCAAAAGTTTCTCGAATTTATCCTTATCGAATTTAGGATCATCTTCTTTAACAATCGTATCTTCATAGCGGAAGAATTCGAAGAAGTTTGGTTTATAAAGGTTGGCATTTTCATCCAGACCGTGATCTTTCAGATAGTTTTTGTTAATCTGCTCGACTTGCGTGTAGAGACCATAATCCTCAAATTTACCTGATGGATTGTCAGAGGTTTCATCCTTAACGTAGAGGTGAACAAAACTCGTTCTAGCACCCATGAGTTGAGGAATTTCTTCCATTAAATCATAGGACAACTTATTTCTAAAGCGAAGGGCTTCAGTCTGGTGTTTATTAAGGTTAATGGTACGTTGGCCGTTCCACTCGCCCTTGTTCTTTTTAATCTTAATTTTATAGTTCTTTTGGGCGTTCTTACTTGAACTTTCCCCACGAATCTGAACACTGGCGTTTGGCACGTCCTGGTCATAACCCAACTCACCAGACACAGGACCGTCCTCATTACCAACTTGAAGAAGACCTGCTACTTGGTATCGTTTAACACCCATCTTCTGATAATCTTCAACAGAATATTGGTTGACCTCAGACCATGAGTGATTTTGATTTTCTGTAGCGTCTCCTCGACGTACAGTCAGGTACATGGTCGTTACCTTGGTATGATCTTTATCATAGAGACTCTTTTTGTCTCTTAAGTGTACATTAGAGATATCAGTGGCCGCTTGTTTATCTACTTTTTTAGTTGTCACACCGTTTTTTGTCTGTTCCTTGGTTCCACATGCTGTAAAACCAAATACCGTACAGAGCAACAAAACCGCTGCTAAACTCTTTTTCCTATTCATTTCCCCCACCTCTTTTGTATGTTTTCTAAACGCTCAGTCCATTTTTCAAAATAGCCCACGTCTTTCTTAGATACCATGGTTTGGCTTCCTAAGAAATGATACTGAAGATCACTTGTGTATTTATCGATTTCCTGACCACTTTCGATGAAAAGAACTAAAGAAGAAATCAGGAAGGCATAGCCTAGGAAGGCTGGGTCCAAGAACTGAGAACCAAAACTCAAAACTACTGTCAGAATGGCAAAGTGTTTGGCAAGCTTCTTGGCACCCTTATAATCTGCAAAATACATCAAGAGCAAGATATTCACATTACCTACAGCATAGAGACCATAAGCTAGACATAGCGTTAAGAAGTAACCATGCATTTGATTGTTAAAACCAATTGGTAAGTAAGTCAAAACCACGCTTCCGAAGAACATGATGAAAATTGTCGCTAGCAATTGTTTCCAAAAAACATATTTGAGCTCATTACTCATGACATCCAACATTTGAGTTTCAGCTTCCTGAATATCCGAAAGACTTCCCTCTTCATTGTAGAGCTTAAAATAACGTCGGAAATGCGGATAGAAGGAAACCTCGACAGACATAACGAAATTAAGTGTTGATACTAAAGTCGTTAAGTAGGCTAACATGGCTGGCACATCGTAGACTGGAGCTGTACGGAAGAAGCCATCAAAACTCTTACTAATTGGTCCAAACCAGTTAATAACAATATGAGCAAAGAGGGCCACCAACATGTAAAGTCCAGTCTTGGCAAGATCAGAAAATTGATCAAACCATTTCAAAAACTCAAAGGACATTTTAAGATTAGATGGGAAATAATCATGGATCAGACGAACCATCCAAAACATCATTCCACCGTATCCCAAACAAACACTTAGGAATATACCATACTTTTGATGTAGGAAAATACTAAGTAACCCAGAGACAATCATCACACCAATCGCTAAAAAGAAACCTTTGATAATTTCTTTATAGGATTTAATCGCTGTCAAATAGGTAATTACATTCCAAACGAGACAAAGCTCACCAAAGAGCAAAACACCCATAGCTACTTCTGCTAAGCTTCGGCTAGCCAAGGCTAGATAGAGCGCATACAGTGGTGTCCCAATCATAAGCATCAAGGCACTCGACGCATAAAATGAAGGAATAATAGTCTCAAACTTCTTCTCGTAGAGCATGTCCGCAACAAAGCGGGTTACCACCAACGAGAAGAGACTGGTAATCACGAGAGAAAAAATGATAGCGTAAGTCAAGTTCGAAAGAATATAGTCACGCTCATTTTCACTGATTCCCGCTACCATTGTCAGAACAACGACACCAGCTGTAAGTAAAATCCCCAAAAGCATAGGGCCGGTATACACAATTCCAGCATAAGCGTAGGCCTTTTGTTTTGAAAAAAGGCTATCTTCGTTGTAAATTTTACGTAATTCAAATCCAATACCGGCCATTAAACAGCCACCTCCTCATATAAGCGTCGGTACTGACCGATCATTTGCGGATATTGATATATAGCTTCAACACGCTTACGCGCAATTTCACCCATTTCAAGCCGTCTTTCATCATTAATCGCCATCTTCTTCATAGCTTCTGCAAGAGGCCCTGTACAAGTAGGTGGTGCACAAAATCCTGCAATCCCTAGATTGTCATCCTCACGACCTTCTAGCAATTCTCGACAACATCCGACATCTGTCGTCACACAAGGACGACTAGCCGCCATTGATTCCAAAACAGAAAGTGGCAAGCCCTCAGAAAGACTGGTCAAAAGCGTAAAATCAATTTTCTTCATATATTCTCGAATATTAACACGACCAGTGAATAGGAGACGATCTCCCAAATCCATCTTATCAGCCAAACTAAAACACTCATCCGCATATTCTTGGTCATCTATACCACCCATGATATGCAAACGAACATTTGGCACCTGCTGGGCCAATTCGTAGAAAGAATATAACATGGTTTTAATGTCCTTGATTGGAGCCAAACGAACCACAGCTCCGATATCAATCCAACCATCCGATTCTTTCAAAGGAATTTGAGAAAAAGCATCATAGTCAATCCCGTTTGAGATAACCTGACATTTCTCTGGATCACACCCCATCTCAATCTGAATTTCCTTGGCCTTCGTAAAGAGGCTGGTAATTTTTTCAGCATTTTGATAAATCGCATCAGACAACATATAGAAGAATCTTACCCACTGATGGCGCATTGTAGGTAAAACCCACTTCGCACGAAGCAACTCTTCTTCACGTTCACGCGTATAAATCCCGTGTTCAGTTAAGAAGAGAGGTTTGTCATAGGTCAAACTTCCCAAAGTTGCAAGAATACCACCATAACCTGTAGAGATTGAGTGGTAAACATCTGCTTCAGGAGGTGGACAGGATAAAATATTTAAAAGTGGAAACAGCATCGAACGGATAGTGTGAAAAACATCTGAAAAAGATAGCTGTGTGTAGCGCTCACTACAAAGATCCTTTAAGACCTGAAAAAAGGCCTCACTACTCAAGAGATCGTTAGGAACGACCTTACCATCTTGTAACAGTTTAAACAAGACTTTCCAATCAGGTTGTTGGCAAAAAACCATATCCTTAAGCGCTTGTTTTTCCTCATCTGTAAACTGATATGGCTCTATATCTTCTTCTTTATCTGGCACAACATAGTCCAAAAAGACTTCGTGTACTTCTACGACATTTTCAGGAAGTTCATAAACAAACTCCCCCTTTTGTTCATGCGTTGCCCCCACAACCCAAAGAACAAATTCATGCTCTTTCATTTCTGTAATATATTGATGCATCCAAGTAGAGACACCACCGTGAACATACGGATAGGACCCTTCAAGAATTAAACATATCTTCATCGGCATTTTCCCCTATTTTGCCTTATTTTAATGTAATGGTGACTGACTTATTCGTAGCCTCCAATAGGTAAAGGTCACCCGTTAAATGCGTAACCTTACCATTTTTTACCTTCTTAACCTCGTTTTGATTTAAACGAACCATAAGGTAAGCATGATCATGAAAATTCTCAAGATCAATTTTTAGGGCGTCTTTGGTATATTTTTGAGAAACTTTCAAAATACCGTAACGCTGAACAGCACCTGCTAATTCTGAACCTGTTAGATTTCTAAGTGAAGGTGACATATTGTGGACCCAACTAACTTCCTTGTCCAAAGCCTTATACATCTTTGCCCAACCTAATTCTGCACCACGATCGACATCAAGAACATCATCAGGGTGAAGGAAGTGGTTATTAACATAGTGCATATTCATTTCAGAAAAGACCGTCATCTGTGAGAAATCATCCCAAACCGCACCAGAAACAGTACGTGGCTCTTCAATCATTCCATCAGGCGACACTTCAAACTCTTGCGAATAAGTGAAATCCCCTGGGAAATAGTTACTTGAGATAGCCTTAATTTCTGGGAAATCATTAACGATTACCTCTCGTCCTTCTTTCGAAAGAATATTTGATGGTGGAACGTAGACTGATTTTTGCGCTTTAGGAAAGAGTTGGTTGACAAAACGAATCAACTCAGACAGACCAGCCTTCATAGCAGCCTTATCCTTCCAAGTCTTGTAGCTGGCATACTTTTCACCATAATTAACAGATGAAGGACTCAAAGGTTGGTGATTATAACCATGATAACCAAGCTCACCACCATTAGCCAAAAGCGAATTTCCAAAATATTTGAAACGATCTAAATCATTTTGTTGAACAATTTTACCATCTGTCTGGGCCTCATAGTTTTCAATGACCACACCTGTATGAACGATACCATACTTTTCGTGCAATTTAAGAAGATCTGGCCACCAAACATTGGTATAAAATTCAGACACAGACATGTCGTAATCACGTTTAACGAAACGACCATCTCCAGCTGGAACAGGTGATGGGAAATCATCTATATAATAGGTAGAGCCATTGATTACCGGATAAACTGTCGCTTCAGTCAAAAGACTATAAGAAGCGGCATAAATACCACGGACATTACGCTCATAGATTCCAAGGTTATCAACGACAAACTTCCCTCTGCCGTATGATTTTTCCCAAATCAACGGTGTATGAGAATCATCTGTTGTTTTAGCATGCACCTTAACATCACTTTCAAGAGAGACTTTTCTGGCTGACTCAAAAGGTTCTTCAATTTTATAATTGCGTCCCCCACCAATCATGAAATCAGGATCCACGTAGATTTCCTTGACCTCATCCATCTCAAAGTTGGAATAACTCACGCCGAGATTGTGATCAATGGCATCAAGATTACTTTCTTTCCCCATAGTTACTGCAAAAAGGGTTTGACCGCCTTTTTCAGTCCAATCCATGAGTGGCTGAACCTGGTCCTCCATTCGAGAAAGGTCAGTTACAAGTAGAACCACTTTTTTATAGTCGGAAAGCGAATAGGACTCGTGTTTAGCCACATCGACTAACTTAGCTCCCATACGCATATCTTTTAGAATTTGCTCGAACTGTTTCCAAGCCCTCTGACTCGTTTCATTTTCACTATCATAAAGAACTAGCGTGTCTTTATCTAAATTTTTGACGACTGAAGCCGTAGATGGTACTTTTCCTGTTAGATAGGCTTCCTTACCTTGAGTCGGGTACCATTCCCCTTTCTTTTGAACAAAGAGTCCAATGGCCAGACACAAAATAAGACCAACACCTAGCAAGGTTTCTTTGCGAATAATATTTTTTTTACCTAATTTCATGCCATCACCTCTTTTCCTTGCCAGAAGTTCAATAGATCTTGCTTGTCCTTAGAAAGAACAACCTGTTTGCCTTGCATCTCACGAATCATGTTCTTAAATTCAGCAAACTGACCGGTTTGATAGTAATATTCCAAATACAAATAATACACATCATCCGCATGTGATTTAATTGAAAGCTGTGTCAAATGCTTTTGGGCCAAGTCATACAAACCAAGAGCTAGTTCATTATGGATAACTCTCACTAAGTCCGTAGCAGTCGTTCCATGACTAAGTTTCTGCAAGAGACGTTCCTCGTACTCCTTACGAAGCAAACCTTCCATTTGTTTGCTTAGAAGTTCCTTAGATAGGTAGTCTTCCATAAAGTCACAATACTCGGTTAAGAGGTCAAGGTCTTCTTCACCCTTTTCAAAACGTTTTTCAAAGGCACTCAACTTCTCATCGTATTGACTTGAAATTTCAGAAATAAAGGTTGTCGCATAGTGGACGATTTCACTATCCTCATTTAAACGAGCCAAGTAGAGCAAATCCATAAAATGAGACGGATCATCATTAGCCAATCCCATCAATTGTTGACGAGCTTCCTTAGCCTTATTCAAATAGAGAGATTCTTCAAGAGGTACGATGTCTTCTTCAACCAATTCCTTCGGACGTTGAAAATCATCGATATTTCCAAAATCAATGGTCAAATCTTTAACTTTACCACCAACTGCTTCTTGACCACGGCGATGTCTACCACGATTTGGTTTAGAAATCATATGAATTAGACCTGCCCCAAAGAAAGGTAAAGCAATCGGGAAAATCAAGTAAAAAATTGTTAAGTCTGATTTGCCACTGACAATAGCCTTATAGACAAGTGCTATAGATAAGAAGTAACAAACCGTTAAGATACTAGTAATAAGGACTGGAATCATTGTGCAACCCTCCCTTGAAGACTAGCTTGTTCAAGAAGTTCTGCCTTTTCAATGAAAGAACGACTCATTTTTGAAAGAACCTCAAGCTCGTTTAACACTTTAGTAGACATAGCTTCAAAAGGAACAGCCTCTACCCAAATGATAAAAGTACCCTCTGCCTTGGTCTTAACTTCCATGGCATACGCTGGACGATTCTCAAGCAATGATTTATTAGCCCAGACACGTCCATGACCAAAGGCACCTCCAATTTCTTTAAAATCTGTCAAAGATACTTGCTTCTTATCGTTATCTCCCAAAAGAAGCTCGTATTGGAAAGGACCACCTCCATAAAGTGAAACAGGAGCATTCAAAATTTCTGAAACCAAATCAAGCGTCTGTCTAAGAACCTTCTCAACACTAGTATGATCTAAAGTCACAAAGTAAGAATATGCTTTTCCAAGACCATCTTGACTTGCCAACAAGGCATTTTTCAGGTCTTTGTTTTCATGGAGTAATGTATCGTAGGATTGATTAAGGATAAGATAGTCTTCCTTAACTGTTTCCAACTGTTTATCTAGTTGTAGCTTGTCATCTTTCTTCTTCATTTCCACAAAACCACAAACCACAGCGATAAAGATATAGGCAATAAAGGCAACCCAACGGTCAGTGTTATATAGAAGCAGTTGCCAGCTAGTTCCAGACATGATTTGACTGATGGTCAAACCAATAATTGCAAGAACTGCCGAGAACAAGCCATACCCCATGCCCAAAACTGTACTAATCAAGACAACAAAGAGCAAACGTAGGTCGATCAATTGGAACTGTAACTGACCTTGAGTCATATATCGAAAAGCTTCAAAGACTAAGAAGGTCACGACAACAGCAGCAAGTTTCTTATTTCTCTTTTGCTTAACGATATTATCTATGATATTGCGGAACTTAGAAACACGTAGAGACCCTTTTCGCTGTTTTTGATAGTCTTCGTAAATATCTGGCAAGTCACGCACCAAAGCATAACGCATAAACCAAGCAAACCTATCACGCAAATCATGATGCTTTTCAGGATCATTATCATATTTACTAATTCTTCTTTCCTCTAGGAAATGAACCTGCTTATTAGGGAAATATTTATCCAAAGCTTGCAAGAGCTCCCCAAAAGTCAGTTGGAAAGGATCCGGAATAATAATGCTTTCATAGGTGTCATTCCATCGCTCACATAATTTGTGAAGCAAATCTCCCAAGTCAGATAGACTGATAAAAGTCGCCTGACTTTGTGATGACTCCTTTAACTCTACCTGTTCATGGTCATCTAAACGCACAAACAGTTTATAAAGATAATCTTCTTTATTAATAACTGAATAAAGAAAGGGACTATGTAGAACTTTAAGGTTGACCCCAAATTCTCGACTCCAGGATAATAAGGTATCCTTTGTTGTCGTCTGTAAACTTCTTTTCCCATCCTCAAGGATAGGACCTGTGATATAAAGTAATCGTTTGTTTTTTCTATCTTTAAGACACTCTAACAATCTGATGAGATTTTCAATCTCCCCTGAACTTTCATGTCCGTAATTGAGATATTCCGAAAAATAGATGATTTGATCATAATCATGAAAATCAAAAACGTCTTCTAATTGGTTGTTCTCATAATGCTTGGTATAAACGGTGATTTTATTCTTACGAGAGTTCTTTACACCTGTATGACCAAAAATAAAAACTGCTTGATTAGGAAACGTTTTCAAAATGAAATCGTTTGTTAATCCAGCAGTATTACCAAGTATCAAAATATTCATAAACTTCTCCCCACTTTTAAGAGTGTCCCCTTAACTACACTCTCTACCCATTCTAATCATTAGTCTCAAGTATTTCCCAATACTCTCAAGACCACAATGTAATGCCTTTCTTAAGAAAGCCCTTTGAAAGCTATGTCTTCCTCCCCAATGAGTGATAACCTAACTCTCATCAGAATCTCTTTTGAAGATTCTTAAAGATTTCAAAAAACATAAGAAAGAACAAGATTATCCTAAATAAACATTAAGTAAAATTAATATTATTAAAGAATAGATTAAATTGACTAATTAAATATCTTGTTATGTTGATTAGCTTCCCCAAGAAATCACAAACTAACCAGATCACTTTAGATTATCTAACACCTGTTAGACCTTATTTAAAGGTATTTCTTCTTACTCTATCAATCTAAAATGACTCTAGTTTCATATTTACATCGTCACTCTTATTATAGCAATTTTTTCTTATTTTTCAACTCCTTTCAAAGTTTTTCACCTAAAGAATTTATTTTTAGCTAGTCGTTTTTACCCTTTAATTACTCAATCCTTTGGGTTTACATGTGTCTGAAGTCAGAAAATTCATATTATTCATTTTCAAAATAAAAAACAGAATTCAAAAAAATTAAATTCTGTTGTTTTGATATTATTAAATTGAAAGTTATATTAAATATTTTTAATCTCCTACAGCTGCTTTGAGGGCATCTACCTTATCCAATTTTTCCCATGGAAGATCGATGTCAGTACGTCCCATGTGACCATAGGCTGCTGTTTGACGGTAGATAGGACGTTTAAGATCAAGCATTTGAATGATACCTGCAGGACGCAAGTCAAAGAGATCACGGACAGCAGCTTCAAGTTTGCTTTCAGCAACTGTCGCCGTTCCGAAGGTATCAACACGGACAGACACAGGATTAGCAACACCAATAGCATAAGCCAATTGTACTTCTGCTTTCTTAGCAAGACCAGCAGCTACGATGTTTTTAGCAATATAGCGAGCGGCATATGAAGCTGAACGGTCAACCTTAGTAGCATCCTTACCTGAGAAGGCACCACCACCGTGTCTTGAGTAACCACCATAAGTATCAACAATAATCTTACGACCAGTCAAACCAGAGTCCCCTTGAGGTCCTCCAATAACAAAACGACCTGTTGGGTTGATAAAGAATTTTGTCTCGTCATCCAAGTATTCGGCTGGAATAACTGCTTTAATGACTTTTTCAATGACGTCTTGACGAATTTGATCGTTAGTTGCTTCAGGATCGTGTTGCGTTGAGATAACGACTGTATCAACACGTACTGGTTGGTCATTCTCATCATACTCAACAGTAACCTGAGATTTAGCATCCGGACGAAGGTATGAAATCTCACCAGATTTACGCAAATCTGCCAATTTTTTAACCAATTTATGTGAAAGGCTAACTGGAAGTGGCATAAACTCTGGAGTTTCATCAATAGCAAAACCAAACATCAAACCTTGGTCACCAGCTCCGATAAGATCAAGTGGGTCTTGGTCACCAGTTCCACGAACTTCAAGTGATTCATTGACACCTTGAGCAATATCTGGAGATTGTTCGATCAATGATGGGTGAACCCCAACAGATTCTGCTGCAAAGCCGTATTCTGCATTGTTATAACCAATTTCAGCGATAGTATCACGAACCACACGGTTAATGTCCACATAAGCTGTTGTAGAAACTTCACCGAAAACGTGGACAGAACCAGTGTAGACAGCTGTTTCTGCTGCAACGTGTGCATCTGGATCCTCTGCTAAAATCGCATCAAGAATGGCATCTGAAATTTGGTCTGCAATTTTATCTGGATGCCCCTCAGATACAGATTCAGACGTGAAAAGTTTACGTTCTGACATATAAAATGTCCCCCTTTTAATATGAAAAATAGTATTAGATAAAACAGATTTGACCGTCTCCTAATAGGTAAAACGCTATACTCCTAATAGAGCTAGACGCCGTTAAAAAGTTACAAAGAACCAACAGCCAACCCTAGGATGACTGTTGCCTTATCGGGACTTAATAACTACCTTCCATTATATCATGTTTTTTCAGTCTAGTCATATAGTTATTTATTATCAAGCTTTATCAATAATTTATAGTGAGCATTTTACCATCTTTTGTATTATACTTAGGATATGAAAACTTATGAACACGTTTATGACATCTTATCGAAGAGTCCTGACTTTGTGACGGGAGAGAGTTTGGCAAAAAGCCTTGGTGTCTCACGGACAGCCATTTGGAAGGCAATCCAAACACTACAAGAACAAGGAATTGACATTACAAGTGTACGGAAGAAAGGCTACTATTTAGAAAAGGGAGATATTCTTCTTCCTCAAGACATCTCTAAGCAACTCAACATTCCAGTCTACTTTAATCCAGATTCTAACTCTACCCAACTAGATGCTAAACATGGCATGGAAAAGAATAATCCAACACCTGCTCTATACCTGGCATCAAGTCAAAAAGCAGCCAAAGGACGATTTGAACGTCACTTCTTTGCCAGTCCACAAGGTGGTATCTACATGAGTATCCACTTAAAGCCCAACTGTCATTTTGAGGAGTTACCACCTTATACGATGATGGCGGCAGCTGCTATTGTCAAAGCTATCCAGCGTCTAACTGGCATCAATACAGAAATCAAATGGGTTAATGACATCTACCTCAACAACAAAAAAATGGCTGGTATCCTTACCGAAGCCATTAGTTCTATCGAATCTGGTCGCATCACAGATGTCATTATCGGGGTTGGGCTTAACTTCTCAATCAGTGATTTTCCTGAAGAGTTAGCTAATAAAGCTACTAGTCTTTTTACTTCTAAAAAACCAAGCATCACTCGAAACCAGCTCATTTCAGAAATTTGGAAACTCTTTTTAACCATTCCGACTAGCGATTTGGTCAAAGTTTATAAAGAAAAGTCCCTCGTTTTAGACAAACAAGTGACCTTTGAACAAGCTGGAAGGACTTATACTGGTATTGCCAAGGAAATTGGTGATAAGGGCCAACTTCTCGTTCTTACTGATGATGGCCAGGAAAAATGGTTGACCGCTGGCGAAGTAAGTCTTACTTCTTGGTAGACTTGTCGGCTGCACGCGCAATGCGTGAAACAACATAGGTTGTCCAAAGACGACGAAACAGTAAATAACCAAAAAAGGCTGTAAAAAAGTAATAGCCGTGCTGTAAACTGTAATTAAAACAAACCGTTTCAAAAATAGTTTCAAGCGTAATAAACAAAATTTGTTGAATCATAAGATTATTATATCAATAGATAGAGCCTAGGACAAGCAGTCTAGGCTCTTTTCATTTTTACAAGGATAAACCTTCCAAATATCAGATTCAGAAATCTATCAAATTACACTGAATCTCCTCGCTTTTCTATTTCTAGGCTCGGACCTAAAAAGGTCCACTGGACCTTTTTAGTCCTCTATTTCTACAACATCAGAGAGAAATTCAAGTTCTTGCGGGATATACTCTTCACGATCTTCTTTTTCCAATTCTTCTTTGGATTTGAGGCTTCGTGCAAATTCTGTTCGGAGTTTTTCAAATTCTGCTTTTGGAACAGCCATAATATTGGGTGAGAAACCGGCAGCTGAACTCATGATATTGCCAAACATATCATTGAGATCACTGCGTTTCATGACCTGTTCAGCATTAAAGGCAGCATTAAAAGCCAGGATGGCATTTTCCTGATTGGCTAATACAGGCTCAGATCCATTCAAAAGGGCCCTATTTTGTGGGCTAATAGAATCCAAGATTTCAGGCCAAGTTGCCTTTAGGGCATCCAGACATTGGCGTGATTTCTGCGGATTTTCCATGGTTTCACGCATAATAGTGAGAATTTTTTCACGATCCACCTTATACTGATAAGCAGGTTTGGCTTTTCGAGTTGGTGCTACTTCTCCTTGGACTTTGCCCTCTTTAAGAGCTTTACGTAGGCCTTCTACTTCGCGACGAAGACTATCTAACTCTTCTTGTAAATTTCCTGGAATTTCTTGTGACATCTGACTATGGGTTTCTGACAATTTTATAGTCAGCATCTCCGCATAGATTTTAGGATGTGTTCCAGTTTTAATTTCTGGTAAGGCACTTGTAACCAAATCAATCATTTGGAAAAGTCGGTCTTGGCCCAGAGAAAGATTCTCTTCAAAAAGGGGACTATGGTGACTGTTCTCTCCACCTGCTTTGACAATCAAAAGATCACGGAAATACTCCAAGAGATCAGTCGCAAAACGGGTCATAGACTTACCATTATCAAAGAGAGTTTCGAGATTTGATAAAGCTTGCGTAGTATCTTGATTACGAACGTTAGCGACGAAACTATCCAAGGCTGTCAAACCAATAGAACCAGTGATTTCTTCAGCTACGGCTTGGCTGACATGATTGTCAGGAGACAGACTCAGTGCTTGGTCTAAGATTGACAACGCATCACGCATACCACCTTCTGCACGACGAGCAATAATAGTCAAAGCCTCATCATCAAAGGTCAGTCCTTCTTTTTCCAGAATTGAAGCTAAGTGCTCTTTAATAGCTCCCTGTTTGATCGATTTAAACTCAAAGCGTTGGACACGAGAAAGGATAGTTGCTGGAATCTTATGTAATTCAGTGGTCGCTAGGATAAAGACCACATTTTCAGTTGGTTCTTCCAAAGTCTTCAAAAGAGCATTGAAAGCACCTGTCGAGAGCATGTGAACTTCGTCAATAATATAGACCTTGTAAGTCGCACGACTTGGGGCATAGGTCGATTTGTCACGAATTTCACGAATCTCATCAACACCATTATTGGATGCCGCATCAATCTCGATAACATCTTCAAGACTTCCGTTTGTAATATCGCGACAAATATCGCAGTAATTACAAGGCTCACCATCAACTTGATTAGGACAGTTCATAGCCTTGGCAAAGATTTTTGCAGCACTGGTTTTACCGGTACCACGTGGCCCAGAAAAGAGATAGGCATGACTGATTTTCCCTGACTCTACCGCCTGTCTGAGCGTGGTTGAAATCACTTTTTGACCAACCATTTCGCCAAAGGTCTGACTACGGTATTTACGATATAAGGCTTGATACATTAGTTTACCTCAAACATTCCAAATGTAAGCTCGGTTTTCTCAAGTAAAATTTTGACAAATGCTTCAAGATAATCTTGGTCTACTTGGTTATAGTCTCCTACTTGGTGAGAATCCAAATCGAGAACACCAACTAATTTGCCATCTTTGACCATTGGTACAACAATTTCACTTCGAGCAGCGGAATCACAAGCGATGTAATTAGCGTGTTTGGTGACATCTTCGACAATTAGGGTTCTATTTTCTGCTGCAGACTGACCACAAACACCCTTACCTAAGGCAATTCGAACACAAGAAACATTACCTTGGAAAGGGCCAAGGATTAACTCATTCTTGACATTATCCATCAGGTAGAAGCCTGTGAACACAGAATTTGGCAGGGTTGTATTCAAGAGAGCTGAGGCATTAGAAAAGTTGGCCAGAGCATTGTTTTCATTGGCAAAAAGCACTTTAGCCTGTGCTAGCATTAATTCATAGGCTGATTTTTTTTCTTCGTTAGTCATAACTACCATTATAGCAAAGATTGGTTCTTAAAACTAAGATTGACCTACCTTTTCTCCTTCCCTTTCATTTAAAAATAATTCAAAATCTTGAACGACATTTTCAGGATATTCTGGACTAGAAATCTGATAAAACTTAACAGTCATTCGATTTCTGAACCAAGTTAATTGCCGTTTAGCAAATCGACGCGTATTTTGCTTGAGTTTTTCCAAGGCTTCGTCCAAGCTCTGGTTCCCAGAAAAATAAGGAAACAACTCCTTGTAGCCTATACCACGAGCTGACTGGGCATTAGGATAATTATCGTACAACCACTTGGCTTCTTCCAAGAGCCCAAGTTCAACCATCTTGTCTACTCGTGTATTAATTCGATTATAGATTAAGGAGCGTTCATCATCTAATCCGATAAGAAAGGGATCATAAGTCGTCTCAGTATTTTCAAGATTCTTCGAAAAACGATGAAGCTCAAGTGCTCTGATAGCACGACGACGGTTAATCTCTTTAATCTCAATACCTAAGCGATCAATTTTTTCAAAAAGTTCCTGATCAGATAATTGCTCTAATTCTGTGCGATAGGCTAAGACCTGCTCCTGATCTACCTGCCCCCCTAGGTGATACCCTTCTAGGAGACTTTGTAAATAGAGACCTGTTCCTCCTACTACAATAGGTAACTTGCCACGACTAACTATATCTGTAATGGCAACCTCTGCCTCTGTCACAAAATCATAAGCTGAATAGGACTCATCAACATTGCGAACATCAATCAGATGATGTACTGCTGCTGCCTGCTCTTCAGGAGTGGCCTTGGCGGTTCCTATATTCAATTGTCGGTAAACCTGCTGGCTATCTCCTGAAATAATTTCGCCATTAAAACGCTTGGCCAATTCAATTCCAAGCGCTGTTTTTCCCACAGCAGTAGGACCAGCTACTACAATAAGTTTGGTTTTCATAATGTTTTCACTTGCTATTCTAGATATTTTTTTAGATAATATAAGCATATTATAACATATACGGAGGATAGTCTCATGGCTAAAAAACATTCATTCGCTAAAGGTGTCGCTACTGGCGTTATCGGAACTGCTGCTACTGTAGCAGGTGCTGTCTTCGCAGTTAAGAAAACCATTATCGAACCAGAAGAAAAGAAATTGGCTTTCATCGAAGAAAACCGTAAAAAAGCAGCTCGCCGTCGTGTAAGCCGCTAATAATGAGAACCAGGGAAACCTGGTTTTTTACTGTTATTTTTAACTCTTCATCTATGACTAGGAACGGAGCCAAATTTGAAAAGAAAAAAATATAATATCATCACCTTTTCTTTGCTAGCTTTCTTCTTTCTCTTCGGTTATTTATCAAAACATTTAAAAGAACCTGTAAAGCCAACAGCAAAAACGCATCACATCTCTCACAGCCTTTCATCAAAAAGTAGCTCATCTCATAAAAAAGAGAATACTAAATCTTCAACTGCTACTTCGACGGAAGATCATAAGAAGGAGGCTAAGGACGAAAATAAGCATCAAGCATCTCCTTCTGCTCAAGGAGCAAATCAAAAACAAAACAACCAAACACCTCATCAAGATGGAAATCAAGAAAAGTCCAAGCCTACTGAAGGCGGACGAGGTTGGGGCGGACCAGAAGATGGCTCCTATGCCACTAACGGAGGAGGCGGTGGAGGTCACGATGCAGCCTTCGCCGCAGGTGCTGGTGGAGGAAGCAATCACTCAAGCTCAACTGATCAGAGCAATGAGTGGATTAACGACGTTGATAACAATCCTTACGAGTACCCACAAGCTTCATCAAGCACAGACACAACTGCCAATTCCAATTAATGAGATAACAGAATACTTATCATCACCAGTATTCTATTTTCAACCCTAGTTAGGACTAATCCTGACTAGGGTTTTTGCTTATCAAAAAAACACCTATAATTCAATAGGTGTCAAATACATTTGGCTTAAATTTGGGGCAGAATAGCTTAAACCCGCATGGTTAAAGGCTTAAAAATGTCCCCTGCCGGAATCGAACCAGCAACGACTCCTTAGGAGGGAGTTGTTATATCCATTTAACTAAGAGGACTTATGAAAAAATCTGCCACGAGGACAGATTTTTTATGTGAAATCTGTAAATTATTTACGGATTTCTTTGATACGTGCAGCTTTACCTTGCAAAGCACGCAAGTAGTAAAGTTTAGCACGGCGGACTTTACCGTAGCGTACAACTTCAATCTTTTCAACACGTGGAGTGTGGATTGGGAAAGTACGTTCTACACCGATACCGCTTGAAATTTTACGAACTGTGTACATTTCTGAGATCCCTTGACCTTTGCGTGAAATAACTACACCTTCAAAGATCTGGATACGTTCGCGAGTTCCTTCGACAACTTTCGCGTGAACGCGAACAGTGTCACCAGGACGGAATGATGGGATGTCAGTACGAAGTTGACCTTCTGTCAAACTTTGGATCAATGGATTCATTTTTATATACTCCTATCTTACTAATCTTAAGAGCAACCTCTGTGTCTCAGCGGATTAGCCGTTATTTTTGTGTGTCCATTACACACTCTTAGTATCTTATCAAAAAATTATCAGGATGTCTAGTATCTTATTGCATTTCTAGCATTTTTTGTTGTCCATATATGCTCGTCTTATGATTGATGAGATAAGCAAAAGCCATGACAATCGCGTAAGGGACTGCATTAGCGGGACCAAAGACTTCAACGCCAATGAAAATAGGTGCTAAAAGGGTATTGGTACTGCTACCAAAGACAGACAGATAGCCAAGACCTGCTACAAGTGGAATTGGAAGTCCTAGAACTGGTGCTAGAACAGCACCAAGACTGGCTCCGATAGCAAACAAAGGAGTTACTTCTCCTCCTTGGAAACCAAGAGATAGGGTAAAGACGGTCAAGAGCAATTTCAAGAGCCAATCCAATGGATAAATGATCCCACCATCAACACTTAAAGCAATCAAATTCGTTCCAAGACCAGTATAGCGTCCCTTCCACAAAATCAGAAGAAGACAGGTTAAGACGACACTTCCTAAGAGAACACGATAATAAGGATTTGGGAGCAGACTTGCTACTTTCTTTTTAGCTAGTGACAAGAGATAAGCAAAGAGATTTCCCGCTAGACCAAAGGCCAGACCTAAAAGAGCTAATTTGACGAATGTCTCAAGGTCAATAGTCAAACATTCAGATACAAAGTGGCTAAATTTTTCAAGACCTAAGAGATGGCTTGTCGTACTAGCCATAAAAGATGCAATAAGAGTCGGTACCAAGATTGGCAGACTTAACTGTCCTAGGGTCAAGACCTCAAGAGCAAAGAAGGTCGCGGCGATTGGTGTTTGGAAGAGTCCTCCAAAACCAGCTGCCATACCCATGGTCAAGAAAATACGTGAAGCATTAGGAAGCTTAAAATAGCGACTAAAAGCATGAGAAACTGTGGCCCCCAGTTGTACAGCAACTCCCTCACGACCTGCAGATCCCCCGAAAAGGTGGGTCAGCCATGTGGTTACAGTCACCAGTGGAATTAACCTTAGGGGGACTTGATCCTCCTCATTATGTCCAACCTTGAAAATCAAGCCCATTCCCTGTGCTGCCTTACCCGCAAACTTTTGATAAAGGTAAACTATCAAAAGACCTGCTAAAGGAAGTGCCGGAACTAGATAAAAGAGATGGTGGTCACGAAATTCCGAGAGTCCTATCAGCACGCGCCCAAAAATAGCATCAATCAGCCCAACAAGCACCCCTAACAAGATTGCATAAAGACTTAACATTACTAAATGTAAGTAAGAAAGACCTTGACTATCACTTAATTGTTTTACTTTCATTCTAGATGCCTACTTTTTTTCCAGCTTACTTGCTTGATAAATACGTGAATGCTTCATAATATCCGCAAAACTTGCGACGATAGCTTCTTTATATTCGGGATTAAGGACACTAGCGCCTACCTTGTCTAACAGGGCCTGCTCTCGTTCGGGATCATAAATCGCCTTTCCGGTGCGTTGTTTATAAGCACTTACTCGAGTTACCAATTTCATACGTTCTTCCAACAAAGCCACAATCTCATTATCAACGGCGTCAATCTGTTGGCGAATCTCATTTAAGTCCATACTGACCTCCTTTTTTCTCTTCATTATAACAAAAATGACCTGAGGACAAAAGAGCCTCAAGCCATTGAATTGCTTATAAAAAGAGTTTTCTTACCTGACTGATATTACTTTCATTAACAACCAAATATAAGGTTGCTCCTGCTTTTAGACGTGTGTCTCCATGAACAACCTCAGACTGGTCTTGAAAAATCTGAGTGGAAATCAAAACCCCGTCAGGTAAGGTTAAATCCTTAACCAATCGACCAGCTAAACTATCTGTAACTGGTAAATCAATCATCGTCGGTATATTATCAACTTGTTTTGGTTCGTGGGCAATCAGATTGTGAAGCATGACTTCATAGACGGGTTCTCCTCCCATGAAATCCATGACGAGATAGGCAATCAGGGTCACAACTCCGATTGTCATCAATTGGTGAAGGTCACCCACCATCTCAGTCACTAAAATCATAGCAGTTAGCGGTGCCTTAGATACCGCACCGAAATAACCAGCCATACCAAGAATGATAAAAATAGGGAACTGACTGACTTGTAAGAATCCTAGATTTTCAAAAGCTACCGCAAAGACGCTACCAGAAAGAGCACCTAAAGTCAAAATCGGCAAGAAAATCCCACCAGGAAAACCTGAACCAAAGGACAACATACTCCAAATAAAGCGAATAGCCAAATAAAGAATGGCCACAGTTAGAGCAGGATGTAAACCATTTAGGGCAAGAATCAATTCATTCCCACCACCTAAAAGATATGGAAAATAGAGGCCTATAGGAATGATAAACAGAACTGCCAGAAGGCCATGAAAATGAGATGGCAAGTGGAAGATTTTCCCTAACCCTTGGTAGACCTTACCAATACGTAAGACAACCCACTCATAACCGTATCCAAGCACACCTAGAAAAATCCCCAAGACAATAAGAATCCAATAATCTTTCAAAGGAAATACGGGTAATTTTTCTGTCATAGCAAGAACCGGAACCTGACCAAAGATCCGTAAGGAAACAGCATTAGCCACTAAAGATGCCGTTAAAGCTGTCACCCAAACATGACGCGAGAAATGATGATAGACTTCTTCGACGACAAACAAAAGACCGGCAATCGGGGCATTAAAGGCAGCCGATAACCCTGCTGCCGCTCCTGCAGCAATCAAGAAGCGCTTTTCACGTGCAGAGAGCTTAAGACTCTCAGCTAAGCCCTTAGCAGTCATAGCACCAAGTTGAATACTAGGGCCCTCACGTCCCAGCATAAGTCCCATTGAAATCCCAAGGACTCCACCTAGGAACTTACGCCATAATACTGACCACCAAGACGGATGTAAGAGTCCCATCAGTTCTCCTTCAACATGGGGAATTCCTGAGCCCTTGATGTCTTTTTCCTGCTTAATAAGGTAACCAATAAAAAGTGCAATCAAGAGATTAACCAGGACAATTCCCAAAATCAGAAGTGGATTATGAAGGGCGTCTTTGTATATAGCTACAGAAAATGCGGCCCCTTTGGCAATTAACCAGCGAAAAAGACTGACTACTGCTCCTGCTGTCACCCCCACTAAAAGCCCTCGCCAAACGGACCAAAGGAGATGTTGAGATTGCGTCCTAAAATCTCTTTCTATTTCATTCATAAAAACTCCTTTTTTGACTACAATAAAAGCAGACTTTACTCTGCTTTTTTCTTATGCTAATGCTTCTGAAACTTTTTCAGCGAAAGCTTCGAGGTTTTCGATATCTTCATCTTCAGCAGAAAGGTCAACCTTGACGCTATCAGCACCTTTAGTCGCCCCTGTGAATGTGAATTGATTTTCGAACTCATCCACTGAATGACAGAAATAATCGTAGAAGGTATCTCCTGAACCTACAACACCAAAGATTTTTCCTGACAAGTCGAGGTCAGCCAAATCTTCGTAAAAGTCAACGATTTCATCTGGCAACTCACCATCACCATAAGTGTAAGTCGCTACGATACAGATGTCCGCATCTTCAAAATCAGCGGCATCAACCGTTGTACACTCGTCTACATCTACAGTGTGACCCAATTCTTCCAATTTTTTGGCAACGATATCTGCGATTTCTTCCGTGTTACCGGTCATACTGGCATAAACGATTTTTGCTAAAGCCATAATGTCCTCCAAAATAATAAATTAGCTATATTATATCATATTTCTTCAGAAAATAAATGACCTAACAACTCAAAAAAACTGCCCATCAGGACAGTTTTAGATTCTTTTTACAAGTGACTTGGCTATCTAAACATATAGAACTTTCTGTAGATGAAATGAGATAGTCCCTTTAATAATTTCAGAGCGAGTTATAGTCAAGACTTTTCGCTATGAGAAAAGTGCCTAAAGTTAAATAACTTTAGGCACTCGGAAGTTTTGAGACACTAGGCTCAAAACTTAGCTATGGAATTCCGAAGGAAGTCGCTAGCGTCCGTACTCGCCTAAGAAAAGTCTAAAAAGAAGAATTCATTTCAATTTAAAACTGCCCATCAGGACAGTTTTAGATTTTGTAAGAGTTCAAAGTGTCGATAGACTAGCCATAAGCCAAGACCAACTATCAGAATGAGAATCACTGCTCTCATGAGACCTCTCAGAAAAGTCAAGAGCCAAGTAAGAAGCATAGAGGCGATTAGCCAACTCCAACCAGAGGCCCCGTATAGGGTTTGAATACTCTGTATGGAATGACTGGTCAGAGTTTTTACCCAATTGGGAATATAAATCCAAATGCCATCACCTGATAGGCCCAAACGATTGGCAATCATGGTTCCTGTTGTTTGCAACCAAGTAAATACCCCAGCATTGAAAAGAAAAAGGAAGGTTTGCATGGGGTAACGTCTAGCAAGGCGTTTCAAATAGTGCATGACACTCCTCCTTAATTTGCATAGAGAGCATGGACCGTATCAATATCCACCTGTTGAATCCCGTAATAAGATCCTGCTGATTGCATAACGGATGTCTTAGAGTCATCATGGTCTAAGCCAATGGCATGTCCCAATTCGTGTTCAGCCGTATTCACAATACGCTTGTGAGTATAACCAAAGTCACTATTCAAAAGGAAATAACGGTTCAACTTCACATCTACATGAGTGATGCGATTGGTCAAAACATTGGTTTGAGTGTCTGCTAAACCTGCTGCCTGTGAATTCGCATCGGAATAGTCAGTCGCAACAATGTCAGCCGTTGAGGCATCATCAGTTAATGTAAAGATGAAAGCACCCGTGTTATTCCAGTTAGTAATAGCTTCCTTATAAGCTGCTACCAAGGTTTCATCTGTAGATTGTATATAGATGCTAGCTGTATTTTGCGCCCATCTAGCTCCATTAGACTCTGGAATGGTATCTGTTGTTGATAGGTTAGAGACAACTTTCTCAACGTCACTAGTACTGGTACCACTAAAACCTAGTTCTACTTGATGAAAGGCTTGATTAATGTTTGTGGCTAAGGTACTTGAAGAGTTATTGGCATAGTAGACGAGTCCATAAGCAATAAGGGCTAGGACTAGGGCAAGTTTAAATATAGCCCAAATAAGATTCCAAATAAATTGTAAAAGAAGTTTGGGAATATAGAAGATTACTCTGAATAATTTTTTCATTATTGAGCCTCCTTTTCGAAACTTCCCCTAGTATATCAAGCTCTAATAGTTCTGACAAGCAAAAAATACCACTTTAAGCTTTTATCATCTCTTTGATAAGATGTTACAAAATTGACCTATTAAGACAAGCGTTCTTCTTTAACGTAATCAATAGGTAACCATTCTAAGTAGGCTTCTAGTTGTTTTTCCCAATAGTACCACTCATGTCTTCCATGGTCTGTGCTGTAGTCAATGTCTAAACCAAGGGCCTTCAAATCAGCTACTGCCTTATCTTGAGAATCAAAAAGGAAATCCTCAAGGCCACACCAGGCAAAGAATTTGGTTTTCTTGTCATGTTGTTTGGCTAGGTTAACCAATTTGTGCTGCTCAATGTCTTTTCCTTCCAAATCGCCAAAGACACCTTGCCAGTATTCCTTAGACTCACTCGTTTCATCTGTAATCATCTCTACTGATAATCCAAGGGCACCAGAGAAGGAACCCGCACAAGCAAAGTTATTTGTCGTTAAGGCTAGTTTGAAAGAACCATAGCCACCCATAGAAAGTCCAGCGATAAAGGTCTTTTCACGCTTCTTAGTCATACTAGGGAAGAAACGTTGCATGACTTGAGGAAGCTCCTTAGCAATGGCATCGTAATACTTAACCCCGTAATTGGTATTTGTATACCAGCCATTTTCAGAGTTAGGCATAATAACAATGAGATTAGTCTTACGAAGGAGACGCTGAATATTGGTACGGAAGGCCCAAGAATTATGATTGCCCCCCATGCCATGAAGGAGATAGAGAACTGGGATATCCGTATCACTTTCCCTTTCAGCAATCTGATCGCGATCTGGATAGATGACATCCACTTGGCGGTATTGTCCTAGAACATCTGATGAGTATTCAATTTGAAAAAAAGCCATTTGTATTTTCCTTTCTTAATGTTAGAAAAGCTGGGACGCCCCAGCTTCTGCTTTAAGAAGAAAATCTTGTCGAGATTTACCTCTATTTCGATGAATGCAAGCAAGACGCTCACACCCTTATTGTAACATCAATGATTAACGTACTTCCATGACTACCGGAAGAATCGCTGGGCGACGTTTAGTTTGGTCAAAGAGGAACTTAGCTACATCGTCTCGGACAGCCCCTTTAAGTTCACCCCAATCGAAGCTGTCTCCTGCCAAGTAATTTTCAACGGTAGCATTGACAATGTCAGCAGCCTCACGTAGAATGTCACGGCTCTTCTTAACATAGACGAATCCACGTGTGTTCACACGCGCCTTAGAAACAATCTTGCGCTCCTTCTTGTTAACCGTGATGGCTACGATAAAGATACCATCTTCAGACAAGACCTTACGGTCACGAAGGACGATATTCCCAACATCACCAATGGCATTACCGTCGATCATCACATCACCAGCTGGAACAGCGCCTTCATGAAGGAAACCTTGATCTTCAGACAAGTGCATGATATCACCGCGTTTAACGATATAAATATTTTCTGGAAGAATACCAACTTCCAAGGCTAACTCTGCATGGGCTTGTAGGTCACGGTACTCACCTTGGACAGGGAAGAGATACTGTGGACGAAGGAGGTTAATCATCAATTGAAGTTCACGAGCATTGGCATGTCCAGATACACGAAGGCTCTGCGTAATCATCTTAACAGTTCCACCAGCCTTATAGATAGCGTTGTTGACACGTGCCACTACAGCTTCTTTAGCAATGCTTGGAGTTGTTACGATATAAACCAGATCTCCATCTTTAATTTGAACGTAACGGTGACGACCAACAGCCATCTTTTGGAGGCCATCGATTGGTTCACCCATACGACCATTTTCGAGGATAATCAACTCGTGGTCTTCGAACTTGTTCATGTCTTTTGGTTTAACAATAAGTTTTTCATGCTCCACAGTCAATTTTTTAAGACGGATGGCTGTGCGGACAATATTTTCTACGTCAAAACCAGTAAGAACAACGCGACGTCCGTGATCAGCAGCTGAATCAAAGACTTGTTGAATACGTACCAAGTTTGAGGCAACTGCAGCAACAATAACACGTCCTTCTGCATCAGCAATTACTTGGTCAATTTCTTGGCCAACTTCTGCTTCAGAAGCTGTTTGTTCCGTACTTGTCGCATTTGCTGAGTCTGACAAGAGGGCCAAAACACCTTCACGTCCGATTTCAGCCAAACGACCTAAATCAGTTTTGTAGTAAGGACGGGCAGCTTGGTCAAACTTGAAGTCACCTGTATAGACAATATTGCCCTGGTCAGTGCCAAGAACAATCCCCATTGATTCTGGAATAGAGTGAGTTGTTTTGAAGAATGAAACCTCAGCATCCTCAAATTCAATTTCAGTTTCTGCGTCAATAACATGGAAGTTATTGAATTTCTTAACGCCAGCATTCTTGACAAAAAGTTTAGCCAACTCGATTGTGAGTGATGATCCAAAAACTGGTGCTTTGACTTCTTGCAAGATATAAGGTAGGGCACCAATGGCATCGGCGTGTCCGTGAGTTAAGAAAATCCCTTGGATACGATCTCTATTTTCAATCAAGTAATCTAAGTTAGGGATGACAAAGTCAACACCTAGTTGTTCATTTTCAGGATACTTTAGACCAGCATCCAAGATAAAGATAGAGTCGTTAATCTCAACAATATAGAGGTTCTTAGCATTTTCACGTACTCCACCTAGGGCAATAATTTTAATATCGCTCATGCTTGTTTTTCTCCTTTTTAGTTTGACTCTCTTCTAGAGCCTATTTTTACAGACGGTCCAAGGAGCTGAACGTTCGTGCGAACAGTCTCCTTGTCGATTTACAGGCCACAACAAAAAGTTGCATACCCTTTAAGTATACAACTTTTTGGCTTATTTTACAATTTAGAGTCAGACTAGGCTTACTCAAACATAGCGTAATAGTCTGTGATATCCAATTGGCCTTTTTCTTCCTTGGTAAGGTCTTTAATGATTTGACCGTCCTTCATAACGATTAGACGATTGCCATATTTTAGGGCATCTTCCATGTGGTGGGTAATCATCAAGGCTGTTAGATGGTCACCTGTTACAAACTCATCAGTCAACTCCATAAGAGCTACACTGGTCTTAGGATCCAGGGCTGCGGTGTGCTCATCTAAGAGCAAGAGCTCAGGACGTTTAAGTGTCGCCATCAACAGACTGAGAGCCTGACGCTGACCACCTGAAAGGAGACCTGCTGGTGTATCTAAGTGCTTTTCTAAACCATTACTGATGCGTTCAATCAGACCTTGAAATTCCTCTGTGTAGAGATGAATTTGGCGTGATTTAAGTCCTCGTTTTTCACCACGGTATTTGGCAATCAAAAGATTTTCTGCAACCGTCATACGAGGAGCCGTACCCATTTTAGGATCTTGGAAGACCCGTGAGAGGTACTTGGCACGTTTCTCAGCAGGCAGAGCCGTAACATCCTCACCCATGATGAAAATATGACCACTGGTCAACATGAGGGTCCCTGCAATGACATTGAAGAGGGTTGATTTTCCGGCACCATTTCCACCAAGAATGGTAATAAAATCACCTTCTCTAATGGTAAGATTGACATGGTCCAGGATGGTTTTTTCGGTATCAAAACCATTATTAACCTTAACAGTCGCATCTTTAAGTTCTACAATAGCTGTCATCGTGATAAGGTCACCCCCTTAAAGAATTTTCGGCGTAGGACAGGCGAGATCAAGCAAATGGCCAGAACAATCGCACTAAAGAGTTTGAGGTAGTTCGTGTTAAAGCCAAGAGCGATAACTGCTGTCAAAAGGAACTGATAGAGGATTGAACCAATACAGATGGCAATCAAACGTTCCAACAGAGTCAAGTTAGTCGCATAGAGGACCTCACCAATGATGATGCTGGCAAGACCAATGACGATAACACCAATACCTTTAGAAACATCGGCATAACCGTCCTGTTGGCTAATCAAGGCTCCTGAGAGGGCAATGATACCGTTTGAGATAACAAGACCCATCACTTCCATATTGTCTGTGTTGATACCAAAAGATTTGGCCATGTCTCTATTATCACCTGTGGCAATATATGCTTGTCCTAGGCGCGTGTTAAGAAAGGCAATCAAGGCAGTGATAACAATGGTTACAGCAATGAGACCAACAATCAAGAGGTTGTAGTCCTTGCTGAAAGGAAGTAAATCTTGAATAGTCTTAATATCAAGAAGTCCTAAGTTGGCCCTTCCCATAATCATAAGCATGACTGAGTTAAGAGAAGTCATGACCAAAATCCCTGCCAAAATAGTAGGAATTTCTCCCTTAGTATAGAGGAGACCAGTTACAAGTCCAGCACCACAGCCGGCCAAAACAGCAACCAAGGTCGCCAAGATTGGGTTCCAACCAAAGTTCATAAGAGTTACTGCTACTGCCCCACCAAGAGGAAAGGAACCTTCTGTTGTCAAATCAGGAAAATCCAAAATACGGAAAGTCATGTAAATCCCAAGACCTAGGATTCCGTATAGAAGCCCCTGATAAATAGATGAAATAATCATAAGTCCTCCTTATTTATCAGCTTTAACAGCGATGTCTGACTGTTTAAGCACATCGTCAGGGATGGTGATGTTGAGGTCTTGAGCAACTTTAAGGTTGAGCGTTGGAGTACCATCATCAATAACATCTACTGGGACATCCTTAACTTTCTTACCTTTAAGAACCTTAACAGCACTACGAGCTGTGGCTTTTCCAAGTTCATATTGGCTTTGAGCAACTGAGGCCAAACCGCCCTCTTTCACCATAGTATCGACAGTCGTATAAACTGGAATCTTAGCTTGGTTGGCTGATGAGATTACTGTTGAAAAGGCTGAGGCAATAGTATTATCTTGAGGCGTCCAGATAGCATCTACCTTACCAGTCATGACTGACATAGTTGTATTGATTTCATTGGTTGATGGTACGGCATACTCGACCACATTTAGGCCATCTTTTTCAGCAAATTTCTTAAAGCTCTCAACCTGTGATTTGGAATTATCCTCGCTTGAAGCGTAGAGAATACCAATTGTCTTAGCATTTGGTGTCAATGATTTGACCAATTCCACTGTCTGCTTAATCGGCACTTGGTTAGAGGTACCAGTGACATTGCCTTCTGGATGCTTGAGGTCCTTAACCAATTTGGCCCCAACAGGGTCTGAGATAGCTCCCATAATGACTGGAATATTCTTGGTAGCTGCCGCTAGTCCTTGTGCTGCTGGCGTTGCAATACCGATAACGACATCATTCTTGTCATTGACCAATTGTTTAGACATGGTTTGAATTTTAGACTGGTCTCCTTCGGCATTTAGGAGGGTGATTTTAACCTTGTCTCCCTTATAACCAGCTTCCTTAAGACCATCCTCAATTCCCTTCTCGATTTGATCCAGGGCATCGTGAGTCACGAACTGGAGGATTCCTACTTTGACGACCTTATTAGCATCTTGGTGCTCTTTTTTGAAAAGATCTGTACCAATAGAACCGAGCGTCAAGATAGCTAAGAAAACCAAAGTCCAAATTAAACGCTTGTTTTTCATATGTGTCTCCTTCTATAAATTCTTCCTTTCTATTGTAAGTCATTTTCAGTCAATTAGCAATATTCTTAATTTATAAAAATTACCTTTCTCAAAGAAAAAGAATCAGAACACGATGTCTGATTCTTTTTCCTATTATTACTGATATTGTGCCAAGTCTAGCTTCATAATATAAAAGTAAAGGTCACCATATTGTCCTTTGTAGCCAATATCATGTCCGTTTATCGTCACCTTAGTGACTGGCGTTGAATCTGGTAAGGCAATCCAACAAGCTTGCTGTGCCCTAACAAATTCATTGTAATCTTCAAAGGAAGTGTGTTTTTCTTGCTTGGCGGTATTTAAATAAGTTACTTCAATCATCGAGGGACCTCCTTATAATCCTTTAACTAAGGTCTAGATTACGCTTCCTAGAGAGCAAAGTCAATCATGACGACTTAAAAAAACTCGCAGTCTGGGCCATACAAATAGACCCCATGGCAAATACCGGCTCTATAATTTCTGTAGTGGGTAAAACCACTGTAGAGATTATAGAGCTTTTTAAGTGTACACAAAAAGTCCCATA
>NZ_JACLQK010000022.1:0-38362 GCF_016648645.1 Streptococcus sp. 22.1
CATCAATATTCATAAGCAAATCAATTTAAAATCGGTTAATCTTTTTATTTTCAACGAAGCCATTACTCATAAATTCAACAAATAATAGGAATTGATTAATTATTATAAGCGGCTAAAAGTGCCAGTGGTCCATAGATAGCCCTTTTCCAAGTATATTCTAAAGCAATTTAAAATGATATAATGAAGGAAATAAATCTTTGTGAGGAAAATAAATGTCAGAACATGTACAAAGGCAAGAGTTGCATAGAAAGATATGGGCAATTGCAGACGAAGTTCGTGGTGCAGTAGATGGTTGGGATTTTAAACAATATATTTTGGGAATTCTATTTTATCGTTTTATCAGTGAAAATTTCAAAATATATATTGAAGGTGGAGATGAATCAATAAAGTACGAAGAGGTTTCTGAAGAACTAATTACACCTGAGGTTCGAGATGATGCTATTAAAACCAAGGGTTATTTTATTATGCCTTCTCAATTGTTTTCTAATGTTGTCAAAACTGCACGACAAAATGAACACTTGAATACAGATTTAAAGGAAATCTTTGATGATATTGAATCAAGTGCAATTGGTTATGCTAGCGAACATGACATTAAAGGACTTTTTGATGATGTAGATACCAGAAGTAATAAGCTTGGTAGTACAGTCCCAGAGAGGAATCAGCGTTTAACGCTTATTCTGGAAGGAATTGCGAGCCTTGATTTTGGAAACTTTGAAGATAATCACATTGATCTCTTTGGTGATGCTTATGAGTACCTAATATCTAATTATGCTTCTAATGCTGGAAAATCAGGTGGAGAATTCTTTACACCACAAAGTGTATCGAAACTCTTGTCACAGATTGTTATGCTTGGTAAGGATGAAAAGAATAAAGTCAACAAGATTTACGATCCCGCCTGTGGTTCGGGTTCACTACTCTTGCAAGCTAGAAAACAGTTTAATGAGCATGTAATAGAAGATGGTTTTTTTGGTCAAGAAATTAATATGACTACGTATAATCTAGCTCGCATGAATATGTTTTTACATAACATCAATTATGACAAGTTTAGCATTGAGAGAGGTAATACTTTACTTGACCCTAAGCATGGGGACGAGAAGCCATTTGATGCGATTGTGTCGAACCCACCATACTCAATCAAATGGATAGGAAAAGATGATCCAACGCTCATCAATGATGATCGCTTTGCACCTGCTGGAGTCTTGGCCCCAAAATCAAAGGCTGACTTTGCTTTCATTATGCATAGCTTGTCATATTTGTCGAACAAAGGACGGGCGGCTATCGTAACTTTCCCCGGTATTTTCTATCGCAGTGGTGCAGAGAAAAAAATACGTCAATATTTAGTAGACAATAACTTTGTAGAAGCGGTTATTCAGTTACCTGACAATTTATTCTACGGAACTTCTATTGCGACCTGTATTCTGATTTTGGCAAAGAATAAGTCGACGAATGATGTTCTTTTTGTTGATGCTAGTAAGGAATGCAAAAAAGAGCCTAATAATAATGTCTTAGACCCTATCAACATCAAGAATATCCTTAAATTATTCGCTGATTATCAAAGTGTGGATTATAAAGCAGCCCTCGTTGGTAATGATGTGATTGGTTCAGAGCAGGATTATAACCTTTCTGTATCAACCTATGTCGATAAAGAAGATACACGTGAGAAGATTAAAATTGATGTGCTCAATAAAGAAATAGCAGAGACCGTTTCAAAAATTGACCACCTACGTTCAGAAATTGACAAAATCGTAGAGGAACTGAGCTATGGTAAATGATGTGATTCTCTATAAAACAGATGATGGCAAGTCCGCTATTGAACTTCATTTGGATAATGGAACGGTCTGGCTGAGCCAACAAGAATTAGCTGAGCTCTTTCAAACTTCCAAACAAAACATTAGTAAACATATAAAGGCTATATTTGAAGATGGTGAATTATCGGAGGAGGCAACTGTCAACTATAAGTTGACAGTTCAAAATGAGGGAAGTAGAAGTGTTCAGAGAAATGTTGCTTACTATAATCTCGATATGATTTTAGCGATTGGCTATCGTGTACGATCCCCGCGAGGAATTCAGTTTAGACACTATGCTTCGACAGTCTTGAAAGAGTATCTGATCAAGGGCTTCGCTATGGATGATGAGCGCTTGAAAAACTTGGGTGGGGGCTCTTACTTTAAAGAACTTCTTGAAAGAATCCGAGACATTCGCTCAAGTGAAAAAGTCTTTTACCGTCAGGTTTTGGATCTCTTTGCTACATCAAGTGACTACAATGCAAATTCACCAGAGGCAAAGAAATTCTTTGCGACGGTGCAGAACAAGATGCATTATGCCATTCACCACAATACTGCCAGCGAACTTATCTACAATCGTGTTGATAGTGAAAAGGAGTTTATGGGCTTGACTATTTTTAAGGGAGACCTCCCTACTCTATCTGAAGCGAAAGTTGCTAAGAACTATCTGACAGAGAAGGAACTCCGTGGGCTTAATCAGCTTGTATCGGGATATCTAGACTTTGCTGAAAGACAGGCAGAGCGAGAAGAAGTCATGACTATGGCTGATTGGGTGACACATGTGGATCGAATCCTTCTCGCTACTGGAGAAGTCTTGCTGGATAACAGTGGCTCTATCTCTCGTGAACAGATGAAACATAAGGTAGACAAGGAATATAAGAGCTATCAATCCAAGACTCTTAGTCAAGTCGAAAAAGACTACCTCAAGGAAATCAAAGGTATCGAGAATATTGCAAAGGAAGGAGGTAACTGATGAATATCCTAGAAGAAATCCATAACTGTCCCGTTGAGTGGAAAGAGTTGGGGGAAGTAGTAGATTATGAGCAACCAACCAAATATATTGTATCAAGTAAATCTTATGCTGACAGTTATGAAATTCCTGTTTTAACTGCAGGACAATCATTTATCTTAGGTTATACAAATGAAAAAGACGGTATTTATCATGCTAGCAAAAACAATCCTGTTATCATTTTTGATGATTTTACTACATCAAAACAATGGGTAGATTTTAAATTTAAAGTAAAATCATCAGCAATGAAAATGTTAACGATAAAGGATGAATTTAAAAATGAAGTTTTATTACGCTATGTATGGCATTATTTGGGTACAATAACTTATAAACCAGATCAACATGGTAGACAATGGATTGGAACTTATTCAAAGTTTCTTGTTCCAATTCCTCCTCTAAAACTTCAAGAAAAAATCGTGCAAATACTTGACAAATTTACTGATTATGTTACAGAATTGACCTCAGAATTGACCTCAGAATTGACCTCACGTAAAAAGCAATATTCTTTTTATAGAGATAAACTCTTATCATTTGAGGATGAGATTTATCAGGTTGAGTGGAAGTCTCTTTCGGAAATAGCAAAAGATTTTGGTCGAGGGAAATCAAAACATAGGCCTAGAAATGATGCAAGATTATATGGTGGTGATATACCGTTCATACAGACGGGAGATATAAGAGAGGCTGGTAAATGGATTGAAAACTATTCTCAAACTTATAGTGCTTTTGGATTACAACAAAGTAAGCAGTGGGAAAAGGGAACATTGTGTATCACAATTGCTGCTAATATAGCGGAAACTGGATTATTAGGATTTGATGCGTGTTTCCCTGATAGTATTATAGGGTTTGTTGCAAATCCAAAATTTGCCATTACAGAATATGTTTACTATTATTTAAATTCAATAAAAGATTATCTTGCAAATAAGAGTTATGGTAGTGCACAGGATAATCTTAATTTATCTACATTTTCATCATTGAAAATTCCAGTCCCTTCTCTCGAAATCCAATCTCGTATTGTTCAAGTTCTGGACAATTTTGATACGGTTTGTAATGACCTAAAAATCGGACTTCCCAAGGAGATAGAACTGCGTCAAAAACAGTATGAATATTTCCGAGATAAACTCTTGACATTCGTCGCCGAAGGCGAGTACACTGACAGTACAGTACAGACAAGACCTGATTAGGCTCTTGACTTGGGTATTTGGCCCAATTCGAGTGAAGTTGGGACAAGTTGTCAATTTACAACGTGGGAAACGCCTTGTTAAAAAACAATTAACTGCTGCAGGAAGTTTCCCAGTTTATCAAAACAGCTTGACACCTTTAGGATACTTTGAACAATCAAACAGGGTAAAAGAAACCAGCTTTGTGATTTGTGCTGGAGCGGCCGGTGAAATTGGATATAGTGATACAGACTTTTGGGCGGCGGATGATGTTTATACATTAGAGACATCAGAAGATATTTCTGATAAATTTATGTATTATGTCTTGTTAAGTAAGCAAGATAGACTCAAATCACAAGTTCGAAAGGCTAGTATTCCTAGATTATCTAAGGATGCTATTGATAAAGTTACTTTTTATTTACCATCCTTTACTGAACAAGAAAGAATTGTCTCCATTCTTGACAATTTCAACACCTTAACCACTTCTATTTCAGAAGGTCTTCCTAAAGAGATAGAACAGAGACAGAAGCAGTATGCATACTGGCGAGAACAATTGTTTAATTTTGATTTATAGAAAAAATAGGAAAGGCATATGGCAAAAGCGCTAAGTGATATTGCACAAGAGTTAAAAGCTTCGAACCAGAAAGTTCAGCTAATCTACGCATTTAATGGGACGGGTAAGACCAGGCTCTCTAAAGAATTTGCTAAGTTGTTTCAAGCTGAAGAAGGCGGTCTTACGAGAGATAAGATTCTTTATTATAATGCTTTTACTGAGGACTTGTTCTATTGGGATAATGGTCTTGACAGCAATCAAGATTTTAAACTGAAGATTCAACCAAATTCTTTTATATCTTGGATTATTCAAGAGCAGGGACAGGATCAGAATATTATTTCGCATTTTCAGCATTATACAAATGATAAAATGACACCTTCATTTCTTTTGTCAGATGGTCATATTCTTTTCACTATTCAAAGTGGTGATGGTG
The DNA here is from genome assembly GCF_016648645.1 of Streptococcus sp. 22.1. Taxonomy (NCBI): domain Bacteria; kingdom Bacillati; phylum Bacillota; class Bacilli; order Lactobacillales; family Streptococcaceae; genus Streptococcus; species Streptococcus sp. 22.1. The sequence continues at coordinate 4,937 of NZ_JACLQK010000022.1, forward strand.
AGGATAGACTAAAGGAACAAATTAAGTTATCCAAAGGTGAAGAGAGCAATTTTATTTGGTCTATTTTTTATACATTGCTAGAGCTAGTTATTAGTGAGCTTGATATACTAGAACCTGATGAACGTAGTACTAGAGAGTTTGATGATTTAGAGTATGTATTTATTGATGACCCGGTTTCATCATTAGATGAAAACCACTTGATAGAAGTTGCATCAAATTTAGGTAAGTTAATTAGAACAAGTAAGTCTAATCTTAAATTTATAATAACAACTCACAATCCGTTGTTCTATAATGTCTTATATAATGAGTTAAAAAATATTAAACGGAATGAGAGATATAGTAAGAGAGCTATTGACGAAGAAACTGGAGAGAATAGAACCTATATTGACACCCGAAAGGTTCCTGATAGTAGTAGATTTAGATTTGAAAAATTAGGAGATGGGTCATATGAGCTGATAAAACAACCAGATGACTCTCCTTTTGCTTATCATAATTTTTTAAGAAAATCATTACATAAAGCTATAGAAGACAATTTGGTTTATAAATATCATTTTAATTTTTTAAGAAATCTTTACGAGAAAACAGCAACTTTCCTAGGGTATCAAAATTGGCAGGATTTATTGCCACGTGATAATGAAGGAAGTTTTAGTAACTATGAGTCAAGGATATTAAATATTTCTAGTCATTCTAAAGTATCAACCGAGGAAGATGAACTAGTAACCCCCCCAGAAACTGCGCTTTTGAAAAACCTGTTACAGCATTTAGAGAGCACTTGCAATTATAAGGAGTAATTATGTCTGAAAGCACATTGACTACAGCTATTGTGGAGTCAGATAATTTTATCATTTTAGAAAAGTATACCAAGATAGAACAGCCTAGTCAGTATCAGACAGAGGCGGACTTGGAGAAGGAGCTGATTGCTGACTTGTGCCAGCAAGGATACGAGTATCTTACTTATTTGACGACCCCAGAGGCGCTTTTGGCTAATCTCAAGACCCAGATGGAAGTTCTGAACAATGTGGTTTTTACAGATGCTGAGTGGTTGCGCTTCTTGGATGAGTACCTCAATAAACCCAGTGACAGTTTGATTGATCGTACCAGAAAACTTCATGACAACTATATTTATGATTTTATCTTTGATGATGGGCATATCCAGAATATCTATCTATGGGATAAGAAAAATATTAGTCGAAACAAACTGCAAGTCATTAATCAAATGAAGCAAGTTGGTACTAGTAGCAATCGTTATGATGTAACCTTGTTGGTAAATGGATTGCCTCTGGTACAAATTGAGCTTAAAAAACGTGGAGTTGCGATTCGAGAGGCCTTTAATCAGGTGCACAGATATAGTAAAGAGAGTTTCAATGAGGAGAATTCTCTCTTTAAGTACCTTCAGATTTTTATCATCTCAAACGGAACGGATACTCGGTATTTTGCTAATACGACCAAGCGAGATAAGAATTCTTTTGAGTTCACCATGAATTGGGCTTTGAAAAATAATAATCCTATTAAGGACTTGAAGGACTTTACAGCAACTTTCTTGAGTCAACAGACCTTGTTAAATGTCTTGATAAATTATTCTGTATTTGATACTAATGATACTCTTCTTATCATGCGTCCTTATCAGATTGCGGCAACTGAGAGAATCATCTGGAAGATACGTTCAGCTATTGCTTCAAAAATCAAAAGCGGTCCTGATACAGGTGGTTATATTTGGCATACTACTGGTTCAGGGAAGACCCTGACAAGTTTTAAAGCTGCTAGACTTGCTACTGAGATGGAAGAAGTAGATAAGGTTTTCTTTGTGGTGGACCGCAAGGACTTGGATTATCAAACAATGAAGGAGTACCAGCGATTTTCACCTGACTCTGTTAATGGTTCCAATAGCACAGCGGGTCTTAAACGCAATATCGAAAAAGACGATAATAAAATAGTCGTGACAACTATTCAGAAGCTCAACAACTTTATGAACAGTGAGAGTCAACATGAGATATATCAAAAGCAAGTAGTTTTCATCTTTGACGAATGTCATCGTTCCCAGTTTGGTAAAGTACAGATGCGACTCAGACTGAAGTTTAAGAAGTATTGCCAGTTTGGATTTACAGGGACACCTATTTTACCTGATAAATATGATGCCTCTGGTAAACTAATTCAGAAGGGAAATGCATTGGGGACAGATACAACCGTATCTGTTTTCGGGCGTGAATTACATGCTTATGTATTAACTGATGCGATTAGAGATCAAAAAGTCTTGAAGTTCATGGTTGATTATAACGATGTTCGACCACAGTTCAAGGCAATCGAAAGCGAGCAGGACTTGACCAAGTTGTCTGCGGCTGAAAATAAAAAAGCTCTGCTTCATCCAACTAGAATTGCTGAAATCTCTAGTTATATCTTAGAACATTTTGCTCAAAAGACGCATCGATTTTCTGATAAAGGCTTCAATGCTATGTTCGCTGTTTCAAGTATCGATGCAGCGAAAGCCTATTATCAAGAGTTACAAAAACAGCAAAAATATTCTGATAAACCATTGAAGATTGCAACTATTTTTTCTTATGCTGCTAATGAGTCGCAGGCGGCTATTGGAGAAATTGATGATGAGAGCTTTTCACCGACAGATATAGCGGATATTAGTAGTAAGGAATTTTTAGCTAGTTGTGTATCCGATTATAACCGGCTGTTTGGAACTAATTTTACGATTAATAGTAAGGATTTTCAGAATTATTATCGTGATTTGGCTAAGCGTGTCAAAAATCGTGATGTGGATCTCTTAATTGTAGTTGGGATGTTCTTAACAGGTTTCGATGCACCTACCTTAAATACTCTTTTTGTAGATAAAAACTTAAGGTATCACGGTTTGATTCAAGCTTTCTCTCGAACCAATCGGATTTATGATGCAACTAAGTCTTTTGGTAACATTGTAACATTTCGGGATTTAGAGCAGGCCACAACTGATGCCATTAAATTATTTGGGAAGACAGAGACAGCAGAAATTCTGTTAGAACGGCCTTATCAAGACTATATGACTGGTTTTACAGAGGCGGGGGAAGATCAAAAAGGCTATATGGCTGTTGTTCAAGAGTTACAAGAAAAATTCCCAGACCCACAGACTATTATTAAAGAGAGTGATAAGAAAGAATTTATTTCTTTATTTGGTCAATTTCTTCGTCTCGACAATATCTTGCAAAATTATGATGATTTCATGAGCCTGAAAGCGTTACAAGAACTTGATATTTTAGATAAAAAGGCGGTAGAATCCTTCAAGAAACGTTACCATATGGATGATGCGACTTTAGCAGAATTAGCTCAGTTAAGTATTCCAAGTATTAGGGAAATTCAAGATTACCGTTCGACTTATAATGATATTAAGTCTTGGTATGATAATGAAGGTCGTAATAAGGAAGATGGCCATTCTAAAGTAGACTGGGATTCGGTTGTCTTTGAAGTTGAATTGCTAAAATCACAAGAAATCAATCTTGATTATATCTTGGAACTCATTTTTGAAACAAATAAAAAAGTTTCAAATAAAGATGTACTGGTTGAAGAAATTACCCGAACTATTCGAGCAAGCCTTGGTAATCGTTCCAAGGAAGATTTGATTGTCGATTTCATTCATAAAAGTGATTTAGATAATTTTTCGGATAAATCGGATATTATTGAGCAATTCTTTGTATTTGCACAACACGAACAAAAAAGAGAGGCAGAAGATTTAATTCGGGTTGAGGGATTAAATGAGCAATGTGCTAAGCGTTATATTCAAACCTCACTGAAGCATGGGTATGCTAGTGAAAATGGTAATGATTTGAATGAAGCTCTTCCAAAAATGAGCCCTCTAAATCCACAATATCGTACCAAAAAACAAATCGTCTTCCAAAAAATCAGTAGTTTTGTTGAAAAATTTAAAGGTATTGGTGGGGAACTTTAATTCTTGTTTCTACTAATCACTAGATAAAAGATTTTTTGAGTTGTTGTTCGTATATAAAATATTGATTAAGCCTCTAACTTATATTACTTAGGGTTTGTTTCTAAGCACGAAAAACCTCGATAATCTCTACTATTTTTTACCCACTACAGAAATTATAGAGCCATAAAAGTCAGGATTTTTCCTGGCTCTTTGATTTATAAGAGGTATCATAGGTGATAAATACAAAGGTTATTATACACTAGGTTTCTTTCGGGTTGAAATTGTTAAATGGTATAATAGTAATGGGAATGAAATCAGGAGGGGATGGTTATGACTAAGAAACTACTTTTTGCAGTTCTGATGGTTGTCTCATTGTTCTTATGCAGTTCGGCTGTTAATAAGGCAATCACCTATGATAACGACTTTATCATTTCGTTGGCTAAGGGGTTAGATAAACGGTGGGAGGATGCCAGTTCGAATTACGAGGATACTACGGCGTACTATGAAAAGGCCACACAATTTGAGTTGTCGGAGGTTGGAAAATATAAGGAAAAAACTTTTAAGGACAACAAGCTCAAGAAATTAGCTATTGAATATGTAAATGTTCTTGAGGATTCAAAAAAATTAACATCGAAGGAAAATGAACATTACTCTTCTGATAGTTGGGTTGAGTACAGAAAAAAGAGATATGAATTGATACTTGATATTCATTCAAGAAAGAAGATACCTGTCCAGGATACTAGGAACTTACGTGATATACTGAACATAGGAATAAAAGTGAAGCAAACAAAGGAAATAATCCAAGAACTTAACAAAATTTTTAAAGGGAATGACTTTACAATCAGTAAAAGTAGCGAAAATAGCGATAAATTGAATTGTTCTGGTACATTTGAGAATACTACCAGTTATTATCTAAGATATGTGCCTATGGCTATTGAAGCTTATAATAAGAATGGTAGGGTTATTTTTAGAAAGTCAGATGCAGCTATCACTGAGTGGAGTGAAGGAACAACTAAAGAATTAAATTTAACAGTTTATGATTCAAATCATGAATTCAATGAAATCAAAGTATTGTTGGATGAAAAATATCTCCAATTTAGATAAATCATTTTAGGAATTACTGTGAAACAAAAAAGAGGGGGTGTCACTCCCTTTTTCTCCTATATAAATGATGCTATACTGGGCATATGAAAAAAGATTCTAAATACATTATTATTTTGGTGGTCATTTTCCTCGCTCTTGGAGTCATGTTTTTGGTCTCTGCGTTAATTAAGAAAAATGAACCGAAGAAAAAAGTAACACCCCATAGCACCGAACAGGTGATTGAAGATTCATCCTCGGAAGACATTCCAAAAGAAGATAAGTATGAGAGATTGCGTAAAGAGGCACTTGCGACCTTAGAAACACAAACCCCTGCAGATGATGCTGATACGCAAACTGTAAAGAATGCACTGAAAGAGATGTGCTCTTATGTTGAAACAGTTCATAACGTAACCGATATTAAGCCAGATTATCAAAATCATTTAACGATTACTGGCACTAAGATGCAGTATGAGCTTGTAGCGAAATTTATGCTTGGTTATAAGTATTCTGATGCTAAAACGCAAATATTTAAAGCCAAAGCAGACAATGTTCGTCAGTTTGTCCTTGAGATTGCTAACCCAGACGGAGCGAAACTCTATTTCTGTGGGAATTACGTTATGGGAACAACTCAAATAGAAGTAACATCAGTTCATGGAGTAGCTGAGGCTGATTATGCTGAACATGGACATGACTAAAAGTAGTTAATTCTTAAGGATTAGCACTTACAAATGTTTTTTTGCTCCGTCAAGTGATGGAGCTTTTCTTAATTAATAACTCAGATAGTAATTTTTGTCCCTGTGCAAGTGCATATATACTTGATACTTGATATAATTATGGCATAGTACAAAGACTAAAGAATTAGTGATTATATGATTAAAGAATGATTGGAGATTAGGAATCATGGAAAAAGAAACAAAGCGTCTTTTAAGTAAGTTGGTCAGATTATTTGACGGACAGACTAAGGAATATCTTTTAAAGTATACTGATGAGGTTTCTGAGTTAAATATTGAAGAACAAAATAAACTAGCTCAAGAGTTGCCAGCTAGACACTTAAGTGCTGAAATTCTAAGTGATATTCAACGAATTAAAAACGGAGAAGAACCACGTTTCTTCACTAAGGATGGACAATATAAGGGACTATGTGTTGAAGAATACAAGCAGCGTGACTTTATGACTCGTCAGCAACGATACGTTCTAAGTTGGGCGTTCGGAATGTTACTCTTTTTAGCAGTCTTTACAATTGTATCCTGGAACTTTGTTACCAACGTTATCCAAAAAATGGAAACTAGTACATCACTATTGAACTATACTGAGAACTATGGCACTCGTCCTGAACAGGTCTTTGCAATGGTTGTATGTGGCGTCTTATTGATATTACTTTCGGTAGTTGTTTCACTAGTATGTTTGAAGAGGTATCGTAAAAATACTGAAGAACCTATCAATGTTGTATTAACCGATGATTTGAGATTATAAAAGCTGAAGCTTAAGCTTTGGCTTTTTTGGTGTTTTTAAACTTGATTGCTACATGTTACTGGGAAAATGTAGAGTGTCATAATGGGACTTTACGGTACTTGATGTTTCCTAATTAAATAAATATATAGCCAGATCATTTTCAATGTTACATAATAAAAAGATAAAAGTACATGTAACTCGCACTTTATTATTAATTTGTTTGTACATGATTGAATACAGGAGCAGGTGCATTGTTAATGCGCTTGTTTTATATATCTATATTGATAAAATATAATCATGAGATAAATAAAAAACTAAGGGAAAAGAATTCAGTATCATTTTGATTTAATAGTCTTTCTGTTTTATCTAGCAAAATAGGTATTTGGTTTAACTAGATAAAGTAATCAAGGACTTTTAGTATAATGTGACTAATTCGGAAATGAAAGGAAAAAGTAATGTTTGATAAGTTAGATTATAGTATGAAGATGATGGCTCGAGAAATTGAGGGCCTAGAATTTGTTGAAGGAAAATACCTTCTGGATCCTAATGACCCTAAAGCCTTTAATTCGATGGAGGAAATTGAGCTTTATAAGGAATTGGTGAAGAAGTCAGCTATTGAGTTTCTTAAGGAAGAACCAGAGTATGCTTCAAATCCATTTGAAGAACTTATGAAAGATTGAGGAGAAGTAGCATAGCCTAGGGCTCTGTTACTAAAAGTTCAAAACAATCTATTGATAAATGGGTTACAGATGGCAATTCATCATTACTAGTTATTTATAGTTGTTAGTATTTAGGAGGTAAAAAATGACTTCAGTGACAAACCGTATTAAAGCAGTGAAACAACCTAGAGGTGGATATATACCATTGAAGCAGTTTTCAGCGATTACCTTAGATGACGGAAAAATTTTGAATTCAGATGAGTCGGTGTCGCCTGGACTTGTTGGTTCAGCTGTAGACTATCTATCACGTTTGATGAATGGTGCACAACCCAAAGAAGCGTTTAAGATTTCTTTAAATGGAGCATATCTGGTGGGTGAATTTGATAAGGCTACTTCACTATTAGACCAAATTGTTGGACTAGATAATCAATCAATTGTTGCTGCATGTATTCTGGTTGGTTATGATGTTGCGTTTAGAGCAATCCCTGCTCGTTTTATCACAGTTGATGCTATACACGCTGATGAAGCCACGATTGAAAATATTCGTATCATGGTACAGCGAAGTCTACACTTCCTTGAAATCTATGGGCCAATCACTTTAGATGGATTTACATTTGACTCTGCATATACGGACACAATCACATCAGGTGATGGAGATTACTTAACTAAGGATACTCTTTGGGATTTCAAGGTCATAAAATCAAAACCCAATAAGGATTATACTCTACAGGTTCATATATACTATTTAATGGGAATTCGTTCCAATCAACCAGAGTTCTTGAGTATATCAAAGCTAGGTTTCTTTAATCCACGACAAAATATAGTTTATCAGACAGCTATCGCTGATATTCCTAAGGAAGTTATTGAAACTGTTGAAAAGAATGTTATTGGCTATACAGACTAGATAGTGTGGGGTTGGGAGGTCCAATATGGAAATTGATCGTTATTGTAATAGTTGTTTGGGATACTATTCGTATGATATTGATGAAACAGATAATTACGAAAAGTGTCGTTGGTGTGGATCAGAAGATACTGAAGAAGCCTGAAGTTAAAGGTCTCCCAATACTATTTCCTCTCTTTACGTTCATATCAATAATGTTTGATAGAGAAGTACGGTATCAGATGTTCATTTGGAAGGTAGAGTTTTCAACACTAAATTTATCGCTTCATAGTAGGCTCTATAATTTCTGTAGTAGGTAAAACTACTGTAGAGATTATGGAGCTATTTTCTATTTTTGGGGAACAAATTTCCAAAAAGCAGTTATCGAAAGAACATTAACTATATTTTTCCTTGAATACCAGTAGGAACAGACTACAAATATTACTTAAGTAGGAGATGGAAAGTTCACAACGACAGGACGAGACCTTACCCCGTAATTGGCAATTTATATTAAAGGATAGTGCGAGTGTACTTGATCGAGTGTTGGAAGAGAATGAGGCGAGGAAGTTTATTAATTTGCAAACTAAAAGCACTGTCACTTCGCACTTAGTGCCAGCAGAATAATATATAAATAAACACCTCGCCCCAAGAATAGTGCCTAACTTCAAGTAATGAGAACTGCTGGTCAGGAGTCTGAGCGAGATATAGCTTATCACTATCGTGAATCAAATCAAAGGAGCTGTGTACTGCAGCAACTGTAGGAATAGCAACACCGTCCTTTAACTTTTGAATCACTGTGGGCTTTAATAAAGACAATAAAAAGGAATTGAACAAGTAAACCTTGAAGTTGATAAAGCAACGTCTAAAAAATAGTTCATTTTAAATGACTTTTGAAAATTTAGGGCTCTCTGCGCTTGCTCTTATAATTTCCTCTGTGCTACACTAATCTTAGTTTAAGAAAAGACGATTCAAATATCTATGAAAGGAGAAAAATATGAACACACCTCGTATTAACCGATTTTTAGGTGAATGGTTGGACAGACAGACTAGCCCAGACTTTTTTAAAAAAGGTTTGATTCTTCTGAATGCATACGACTTTCTCGACAGTAAGGCGGATGCCATCCCTGGTCTCATCGCTCATAAAAAAAGCCCCCTACGTCAGCAATTAGATGAAGCTCTCGCTAGTCGTGGGTACTGTTATCTTAAGCCTATTGAAGTCAATGCTCAAAACTCCATCGAAGTAGAGAAGTACTATCGATTTGAAGCTACACCTAAAGGTTCAAATGAACCTATTACTTACTATGGTCTAGGTGCGTACTTTATTTGCCGTGCTATATTTAATAATGAATTCGATATTGATTCTGGCTTTCAATATGATGACGAAGAACTCTTTTATGAAGACATTGGATTTGATGCTCTATTCCATAATAAGTCCGTTTTCCTATTAGGAGACACTCCCTCTGATGATATGGAGGTATCTTGGCAAGAAATTGGGATCTTAATGCGTAGACGAGCTTTTAATTAATATGCTTTTCAAGGACTTCCGCAAAACGTGTTATAATGGGAGAAGGAGAGTAAGAGAATATGAAAAATATTAATAATAAAGCTAGCATAAAGAGATATAATAGCAAATTGTTAGTCGAACCCTCAGAAACGTTGTTAGATATTTTCCAGATAATGTCTAAACGAAATAGGATAACTAATATTTTGGGAAAGGTTGGTTCTGGAAAAACCTACCTCGCAAGAAATTATATTGAATATTTAAGTGAAAACACCAATAATCTTATCGTCTATTTTAATGGCAATAATAAAAAAGAAGTGAATTGTGACCTATCGTTTAGCGACTTTGATAGCTTCATAGATTTTTTGTTAAATGTAGAAGTCAAAGATACTTCTATATATTTGGTCATTGATGAGGCATCCTCTTTAACTGACGAACAACTGGTACATTTAAATGCGACTCTCAATAAGTTACTCGCTAATGATTTGGAGGTTGCCGTATCTATTCTGTCCTATACTGTATTACTAGATAAGTTTGAAGGGGAGCTTGAACGTTTCGTACTAGAAACAAAAAGGTCTTAAATAATTAGACGACAATAAATTTCATGAATAGATTACAAAAGAGCAGTATGCTCTTTTTTTGTGTATTCATAGGGTGTCACTGGGTTTGAGTCAGGGATGACTTTTGCTATCATCTAACTGTAATTTTTTAAGAAAGGAAATTGCTTATTTATGGATAAAAACAAACGTTCAAAGATCCTAAAATCTGGAGCTTTTTTAACAGCTCTTGTAGCAACAGGTTTGGTTAATAATGGGGTATCAGCAGACGAATCTGCCGCACCAACTGGACCAACAGATAATGCTACTGTTACGACTGGACACTCCGATACACTTCTTCCTCCCGCTTCATCAACACCAGCGACACCCGGTACCAATACCACAGATGTCCCAACTGCTGAAGCACCTAAAGTTGACACTTCTAAAAATGAAGGTGTAACAACTGAGACACCTAAAGTAACTGACGGTTCTACTGGTACAGGTGTAGCTACACCTACAACACCAAGTGTTACTACGCCAAGTCAAGACGAAGGGAAGACATCAGAAACTTCTGAGGCTACACCTACGACTTCTGAAAATGCAAGTACAACTGCTGAAACGTCTACAGCTACCTCTGAAGGAAGTGAAGGAAACTCTACTTCTGATACAACTTCAACTGCATCAGAAACACCTACCCCTTCAGAGCACACAGTAACTGAAAATCCTACTAAGCCTAACGCAACGGATACTGCTAATACTAACCACAATAGTGAAAATAACACTAGCAGTAGCAGTGAAAGTTCACCAAATACTGTTAATGATAAAGGGTCAACTGTTGCCACACCAACTCCAGCACCAACTGAAGGGAATAACGCTTCAAGTTCTGAAGCACCTAGTGGCTCATCAACGTCAGCTGAATCTTCTTCAACAAGTTCAGAAACACCAAAAGTATCTGATGGAACATCTGGAACTGGTGTAAGTTTGCCAAGTAGCGAAGGAACAACATCTTCTGAGAAATCATCGACTTCTCCAGAACTATCTGAAACTGCTACAAACACTTCTCATATTCTTGACGGAACCAATGGAACTGGTGTCTCTACACCATCTGAACATAAATCTGACAATCGTACAGAAGTAGCTTCAACTTCAACAGCATCTTCAAACAAGGTAGTTGAGTCTCCTAAAACTGAAGAAACTCCTAAAGTTAGCGACACGAATGTTCAAGAAGCACCTAAACCAGGGGACGTTTCTCCTTCAACAAAACAAGTTGTACTTAATGTGACTCCTAGTCAACCAGTCGTTACAAATACTGGTTATAAAGTTGTCTCAACAAACAATAGTGATCTTGTTGTACAAAACTTCGATGGTTCGGTAGCCTCAGTTCCAGCTTCACAGGCAGGAGGAGCAGTGAATGAGGATGGAACTGTCTCTGTTAAGACTGAGGCAGGAGAAATGGTAACACTTCCTGAAACAGGGGAAACTGGAACAAAACTCGTTACCTTTGGATTCTTGATTTTGGCAGCACTTGGTCTTCAACGTACAGCTGTGAAACAAGATAAATGGTACTCAAACTAAGAAAGGTGATTATTGAAAATGTTTAAAGACTCAAATAACACGAAAGGACATGGCTCTATTCGTAAAAATAAAGTCTATGGAGCAGTAGGTGTACTTGCACTCGGTGCTGCAGCAATCGTTGGGGGAACTTCCCAAGCATCCGCAGATGAAGTAACTGATGCTCCTGTAAATTCAGAACCAGTTGCTACCTCACAAGCAAACGCAGACAGTCTTATGTCACAAGCTACAGCTGTTGCAACTTCAGATGTCTCTACTCCAACAACCACAGCGACTACAACAAACACTACTGACTCACAACCTACTGAAACAGTAGCAGAAGTAGCCACTACACAACCAGTAAGCACTAATGATAATAATGCTTACGCTGAAAAAGCTAGCACATCAACTGAAGCTGAAAAAGTAGCTATCGACAACTCAGCTGTCACAGATGCAGTTGCTACTGCCAAAGATAGCGGTGTAAAAGTGACACAAGATACTACCCAAGACAAGGGGACTGCGACTACAAGCGAAGAACTCGAAACAAAGCAAGCTGAAATCAAGGCCGACCAAAATGAACAAGTAGCTACAATCAAACAAGCTACCCAGGACGCATCTGGACGCCAATCAGCCTATGATGCAGCTGACAAAACTCACGACACACTTGAAACTCAAGTAGACAAAGCGGTTAAAGATAGTAATGGACTTATTAAAGCTGAAGCAACTGAAATCTCAAGTGGGGATGGTAAAAATGTAGGTGATTACAACACCTATACTGAACAGGTTAACAAGCAGATTGCTTCGAACAAAGAAACCATCGACACATTTAACAAAGATTATGCTGCTATGAAGGATAATGCTAACGTTAATGTTGATGGACGTGTGACAACACAAAATGTTGATCAATTGACTTACGGGAACTCTGTTCAAAATGGTAGTGTTAATCCAGACGGCACCTTCTCATTCACGCACGATATGAATGACTCAGCTAATGATAGCTTGGGTGTTTTGGGTACAGGTACCCTTAATGGTAAGGTTAATTTCACGTCTGCAGCTAACGGAGACGGTTCGACAACCGTAACACTTAATAGTCTCGATTTGTGGAACTATGCTTATACAAGTAACCGTCTGAATACTGGTGTTAACCAAAATCTTAACTACCACGTTTACACAGACGGAGAAGAAATCTACTCAGTGAACCACGACGGTAACTCAAGCTTTGCGGAAGATATCAATCGTAGTATTGCACTTAACAAGTCCTATGTCTTAAAACCAGGCGAAACTACTGGTATTATCCCAATTCTTAACATTGATGATAACTGGATTATCAATACGCATGGTCAGTTGAGTCTCGATTTCACTAATCCAAACACAGTGCCATCAGCTATAGTTAAAAAGGTTAATGAACCTGTTAAACCAGAAATTCCATCTGTAAGCTACCATGACTACAGTATGAATTATCAACCAACTTTAACTAAAACTGTCCTCAACAGCGACGGTGAAAATGTTAATGGTAAGATGATTCCTAAGAATGATGAACATACCTATGTTTTGAATAATCGAAACATCTTTACCAATGCAAAAGTTGGCGATACCGTGACAACACGTGATCCACTCGAATTTGGAGAAGTTCCAAACATCGAAGCCAACAAGACTGAAAATGAGGCTAAAGGTTGGAACGTTGATTATGATGAGGCTTCTAAGACCTACACATTTACTGCCAAATACGATGGTAAAGCTCTTGAAGCACCTACAATCAAGTTCGTAGCAACGGACGATAACGGTTTCTACGATAACACTTATAAAGCTGGTCGTAATGGTTACGAAACCTTCTCTGATACTGTCACTAACAAGACGCCAACAGCTCCTAAGCCACATAAGTCTGTTACTGATTCAAGTGGAAATGACATCGACGGAAAAACTACTGACGATGATAAAGTAACCTTCCATTTGACGACTGACTATAGCCCATACAAAGATATGGCTGCATCTAAACAAGCACTTAAATTTGCACTCCTTTATGACGTGCAAGATGGTGCATTCACAGTAGATGAAGATGCTATTACTATTGTCGATAGCAAGAACAAAGATGTCAAAGACCTTTTTGATATGTATCACGTACTTTCAGATAAAGGACGTACTGATGCCATCAACAAGATCCTAGATGAATCAGGTCTTAACCCAACTGGTGAGTTCTATCTCTGGGTAGCCAAAAACCCAGTTGATTATTACCAAGACTACATTCTAAAAAATAATAATGTAACAGTTAATCTCCCTGCTACATTGCAAGTCCCTGCAGGTACTACTGTAGAAAATGATTTCTATCAGATTGATTTTGGTAATGCCTATAAATCAAATCTTGTTTCATTCGATACACCACCAGCAGCACCAGTAGGAGAATCTGGCGGACCTACTTCTACCCCAGTAACTCCAGTAGAAGAAGTGCCTGTCCAACAACAAGCTATCAAAGTTCTTCCTAACACTGGTGAAAAATCAACATCAGCTATTGCTACTGCAGGAGCAGTTATTCTAGCTACTGCACTAGGTATGCTTGGTTTCTCTAAACGTAGTAAAGAATACTAAGATACCACCCACTTCTTAAAAATCCTTTTCCCTATTCTAAATTCATAATTCCCTAAAAACACAGCTCAAAAGAGTTGTGTTTTTTTAGGAGATGTCACTGGGTTACAAATAGATATTTGTTTTCCTATAATTAGGGAGTAATTTAAAACGAACTAGGAAGGAAGTTGTTGCTTATATGAGGACTGATAATTTATATAATTATGGACTTATAAAATCAAGACCATATAAGTAGAAAAAAGGTGTCTTTTTGAAAAATAATAAATTAATGTTCATGTTACTGATGAAATGGTTTGCTGAAAGTATTTATTTCCTTGAAATCATATTTATAACAGCTACTTCAGTTCTGTTATTAGCAAACAATATTTTTAATGTTTCAACAAAGACGATTCATATTGTCGCCCTGGTATTACTAGTGGTTTATGTATGTATTGGTCTGTTATTAGCTAATCGAAAAAATAAATTTACGATGTCAGTTAATTACTTTAAATTGATAGGAGCATTGGCTTATATCGTACTTATCACCACTCTAAAAGGTATAGTGTTTGATATTCTAACACATCCCCTAGTTACACTAGCGATTGCACTTCCTTATGTTGTAGCTATTGCCTTAAGAAACTTCAGCAAAGGTCAGATCAATAAAATCATTTTTGATGATAGACACAATGCAAATATCAGAGGAAGATTTGATACCGTAGATAATATCAAGGAATCTATGCGATCATCTATTGCTAGTAGCATTTCTCACGAGTTTAAAGGTCTTACGGAAATCAGAGATGAAAAGTTTAGGCAAGATACAGAAGGAAATGTAGCTGGTATGTTCAAAGTGTTGCTGAAATCTGGCTTTTGGGGGCTTAAACACATTCCATTGACTAAAGTAACACTGACATTTAACTTAGAATAAGAGGTAATCACGATGAAGAAAAATATTTTAACAACAGAACAAGCAAGTTTTTTGAAGCAGTACAGTTTCTCACTATACCAAGAACGATTTGAGGTATTATGTGAAGCTCAAAAAGCTGAGAAAGACGGGCATCTAAATTTTGCTTCGGACGATGAATATAAAACATTCATTGATGCTGTAATGACTGGAGAATGGTCTGAAGAACTCTTTATGATCAACCTCTCAAATCCTATTGGATGCGAACACTTCCTTGCAGCACGAGAAGATGGCAATGGTGGACTAATTTGGGATGTCGTCGATTATAGTGAGGGAGACTGCTTCACTAAAGAACAAATTCAGACGATTGTTCCAGAGGCATATCGATATAGTGCCTTTATGGTCTCTGAGATTGCTGCAGAAAAAGACTGGGGCCCAGAAGCTCAACACCAACGGATGGAACAGGCTATAAAACAAGCTAAAGAACATGAAAAGCCTATCGAGAACTTTCCAAAACCTCGTGTAATCACAGATGAAGAAAGTCAAAATGAACTTACTCAAAGTACTATTCGGACAGTAGCAGCAACTTTAAGACCTGCATAATAAACATGGGACGAACTAAGGATAGCATATAGTGATGCTATCCTCTCAGAATGAAGACAAACATCGTTTTTGATGTTTGTCTTTTTTATATTCACACTTAATTCTCCTATAACCCAATAATATTGAGGTGTTGGGATAAAATACCAGGTCTTTCCTACCATCATTTTTACCAATTTTTTGATATTTAGACATGCCAAAGTAAGCCCAACCTTATCCTCCATTTTGGACTTTCCTTTTTCTCTGGTATAACGCAAGTTATGATATTCTTTAGCAGTTCCAAATAAACGTTCTATCGTTTCTTTACGGTGTTGATACCGTTCCTTCATACGACTTTGATGACGGATATCTTCACAGACTTCTAGGGCATCTTTCCAAATATGACGCACAACGATTTTTTGGTGCTGGCGACTGTCAGTACAAATCACCAACAAGGAACAGGTCTTACAAATTTGGGGATCGCTTTTATATTCTCTATAGCCTTCACGTGTCGTTGTACATAAGTTAACACCTGATTCTCTAGACAAAGATAGCTGTCAAAATGCTCTTCATAGACAAAGTCTTTTGGACGTAGAAAGTCTCTTTTACCTCTAGGTCTAGTGTATTGCTTTACTTTTACATTATATACAGGAGCTGAGCCTTAATTTAAAGAGTCTGAAAGCTTTTAAATATTTTAAGACATTCAAGTTTTTTATCTTGAATGTCTTTTTGATTTGAAGTTGATTATAAGTATTTCACAATTTATTATTTTCCCAAAAATAGTTGTTTTTCGGAAAGTTAATTTATAATGACTCTCAAATATATAATTATAAGATACGCAAATTCTATCAAAATTGCGTATTTTTTTTAAATGTATTAGAATTAAATCAGTATAAATATGTACGAAAAATAAACCGAAATCAATAATTTGAAAAAATGGAATAACATTAAAAATGAGTATCTTTTATGTTTGAGGTATAGCACAATAGTGAGAGTACAGGTAGTATTGTACGGAGAGGTATCTTATGTTTAGTAAATTAAGTGACCATGATTTAAAAAAAGGAGTTTTTAGAACTAAATTCAGTCAATTAGTAACTCCAATAGGCAAAGAATCTGACTGGGCTCATTCAAAAGGTCCAGAATATCTTTGGATTGGATTAGCTCTGCAATATGGAAATCGAATAGAGCAAATGGAAAGAATGATGTTAGCTCTGACTAATTTATCAAAAGCATTAGATTTAGAAAAAATCTTGCCTTTACCGACAATGAGTTTAATACTTAATTTAGATATTGATGAGAAGAAATTATTTGTTGAATCATTAAGTTCTGCTTTCGACTTATCAATATTTTCTCCACTTTCAATAGTTTTGCCTGATAGCGAAGAGGTTTTGAGTAAAAATTTTTACAGCAAGAGTCACTCTTTTAATCAAAGACTAGATATACTTGTTAAAGTACTAAATGAAATATCTGACCAATTTAGTCAATTATCAACGGATGTAAGATATTTTTTACTGTATTACAAAATGCTACAGGGAAAAATTAAATTTGTAAAATCGCAGTCACACATGGTAGACGGATTAACTAAATACCCTTACTTGGATATATCGGATCCAGAAATGAGAATTATTCGTCCTCAGATTCGCTCAATGGAGGTAGCTTTATCAATGTTCGAAGATATGAATTATCCTTACAGTAAAAGATTTTGGAATAATATTAGTCAACTAACTGATTGTGAGGTATATTCAATTGTTATGGATAGAAGTAATACTATAGATTTGAATAATATAAAAGATACAGTATCTTCGGCATTAAAATATTACAGAGATATGCTTCAAAGTATAGAGCCTTTTAACGAGAAACTCTATGTTTTAACTAGTATCCTAACCTATTCTTATAAGCGGTTACTAGAATTAATGAATCATGATTTGCAATATACGATTTCAGGTCGTTCCATAGTAAGATCGTGCATTGAAAACTATGTGATGACAAAATATTTAATTGCTGAAGAAGAAAAACACAAAAATATTTGGGAAGAATATCAATATTATGGTATTGGTGGATATAAACTAATTTCAGAACGCTATATAGAAAATCAGCCTGAATTAACAAACTCTCATATTAATTTTGAATATCTAAATTTACTAGTATCTGAATTTCAAAATAAAGAATTTATAGATATGGATACTAGATATTTCGGAAATGGGAATATAAGACAAAAGTTTAAACAAGTTGAGGAAGATGATTTATATAAATATCACTATGATTATGATTCTCAATTTGAACATGGACTTTGGGGAGCGATTAGAGAAAGCTCGATTTTAAAATGCACCTCTGCTGGACACCAATTCCACGGTATTCCCGATGTAGACGATATTCAAAAATTACCTGATGTTAGTCATGATCTGGTGATGGTTTTGACAAAGCATCTATCAGTCATTAAAGAAGTGTTTCCTATTCCAAGTGAGCAAATTGAAGGTGATAGTTTATGCTAGATAAACTAAGACAATCACAAAATGAATATTTAGAGTTACTGAAGAGAGTTAGAGGGGACTTGAACTTAGAGAATGTAGCTTATCATTTAGATAAAATTAGAAATTTTTGGTTTAGAAAACAAAAATTATTAGAGATGTGTAGCCAATATCTCTTTAATAGTTCGAACACATATTTTTATACAGCAGTTTCTAAATTTAATGTAGATAACTCAGATAAGAACATCCTCTTTGCATTAGGGAATTATCAAATATTTGACGATCCAATACTATCCTATTTAGAAGTAATAGAAAAAGGAAATACAGTACATCAAAGGGAAAGATACTTCAAAAAATTAAAAGAAAAGATTGTAGAGTCAATAGATGATTTGATAGTTTTATTAGAAAAAGAGATTCCAAATTTTTACGTATTACCACTAAGATTTTCTAGTTCAACTATCAACAAAGAAAAAGTTGATATTAGACCGTTTATTGAAAACTTCTTTATAGAAGGAATTGATTTTAATAATTTACACAAGTACGAGAATATAGATGCTGTGGTCGTACATAAATACTTATCGCAGATATTATTCTTTGATTATGACGATCCTACACAAGCGATAAAAGACCGTTTGAAACAATATCGAATTGAGTACTCAGATATAGTCCCACAAGATATGAATGATACAGAACTTTTCCGATTTATTATCTATGGCTATTTCAGTCAAGCTATGGATATTTTTCTGACTTCCTACTCTTTCAATATTTTCCCATTCTTTTCTAGCCTAACTACATACATAAATTATAATGTTTTCTTATTAAATATCGTGCACAATTCGAAAAAAGAAAAACTAGAACATTTCTTAAAAATGTCAAGATTAACCTTACCCATTTGGTTTGAATACGATAAAAAAGGAGTTGAGCTAAGTATTTCTGAAATACGTGAAAGAGCAAAAAATAAAAACTTTTCAGATCGTATAAGAGAGATTTATAATTCTCTCGATGATTTCAACACCCAAGAGCAGTTGATTACTGAGGTTGAGAATTGTGTACATTTATTGATAAATTATGAAGGTAGAGGTTGCTAGTAATGTTGTTTCTCAATAACATAAGCTCCGAAAACAAATTTTTGGTAATCTAATGATAATCCATTGTTTGTAAGATTAGGTTATAGGTGTTTATTCCCAACGAAAATGAAGTTTGAATGCTTAATTTAATAGGCTTTTACAGATATTTGATTTTTGTTACCCAAAACCAGGCTTGAAAAAAGCTCGTAAAGCATCACAATTCTCAAAACGTTAATCAACACGATTATATCAACGTTTACAGACATTCAAGAATTTTTTCTTGGATGTCTTTTTTTGTTCAAAAAACTAAAGTTCACCCCAAAATTCACCCCAAGTTCACCCTATTGCTTTTTGAGACTTCTAAAGGCTATTTCTCCTGCTGTTTGATTTACTTTTTCAGTAGTATTGACATAAGTCTTCGTTATTTGGATGTCACTATGAGTAAGTGCTTCTGAAATGGCCTCAAGAGAAAAACCTGCTTGTTTAGCAAGATGTTGAAATTTATGAGGTCCTTGATGGATATTATTTTTCTTCATAGTATGTTATGTTATAATGTAGATACGATATGAAAAAATTAAGATATCTCTTTAAATTTTGTAAATGCCACTTTGTGTGAACATGAGTGAATTTGAGTTTAGAGAATGATACGAGATGGTTTACAATGATAAGTTTAGAGTTGATGTCTGAAGAAAATAGCATAGATGTTTATTCTTTTGAAAAAGAAAATAGAGAGTATTTTGAGCGAAGTTTACCTCCTAGACCAGCTCACTATTTTGATTCAGAAAGTTTTAAAGAAATTACAAGGGAATTGTTAAGGGAACAAGAGAATCATGATGTCTACATGCATCTTATTAAAGATGCACAAGGTGTTATGGTTGGAAGAATCAATTTAAGTGTTTTAGGGAAGGATAGAAAAACAGCAGAACTTGGATATAGGATTGGAGAAAATGTTACTAATTTAGGATATGCCAGCGAAGCGGTTAAACTCGTTTTAGAAAAGGCCTTTACTACTTATGGTTTACATAAGATTATCGCGGGGACGGCAACGTACAATCTGGCTTCTCAGAGAGTGCTTTTAAAAAATGGTTTTACCTTTAGTAAAATCATAGAAAATGACTTTCAAATGAATAACGAGTGGATTCATACGGCAGTATTTGAGATAAGGAATCTATAGCATCATCATTACCAGCCGTTTGCCAAACCTCAACATTTCTAGTAGACATTCGTCTACTTTTTTATATGATAAATTGCAAGAATAAGTGCAACATCTACTCCAACTCCTCCACTAGAGCTTCATAAGCCAGGTCTTACGAAAATAGGTAGAGTTTGAATTGAAATAGCAATTTACTGAATTTAGCAAAAAGAAAAACGCTTGAAGTCAGTGTTTTTCTTTTGTATTGATTCGTATTGAATCCTAATTTTACTTCAGTAAGAATGAATTATTTCTTAACACATTGAATTACCTTATACTCTTAACTCAAAATAAAGAGAAAATATTTATTTAGTATCGTTGATGAATAGTATCCTTAACTTCTAAACTCCAGTAATTTTCATAGTGGTACTTTATCTATGAACAGATAACAGTGAATTTCTTTAAATAATAATCAAAAGACTACTTTAAAATGTTAGAACATTTAAGTATAATAAAACAGAATAATTAGTAGTAAATCCCTGATAACTATTTGGGATCCTGAAGACTTGATTTTTAGAGATTGAAAATGAAATTTGATTTTATGAAAAAAATTGATACAAAGAAAAGTGCCATAATTTCTCTTATCGTACTATTATTTTTTGGTATAGGGTACTATGTACTTGCAATCTCACCACATCAAAGAGCGGTACAGTCATTTAATGAAGTGACAGCAAAAATTCAAAAAGAAAACAAGCGACATCAATAAACAAGTTAAATCACTAAAAAAACAAATTAACTACTCGACAGAAATAAAACATCTTAAAGATAAAAACCAGAAGTATTCAACAAGTGTTAAGCAGTTAAAACAAATTACCAATCCTTCCAATACATTTGTGGAAAGTCGTCTTAAGGAAATTGATACGATTTCAGATGTTCAATCAGCTACAGAAGATAATGATCCAAACCAAGGTTTAAACAAGCAAGGAAGTTATACGGCAGCAGTTTATTTCGCTGACAATGAAGTGACTAATCCAGTTCCTGGTGCTGATTTAGTAGCAAAAGGTACAGATGCAGGTGGATGTGTTGAAGTCTATAAAACGGCAGAAGATGCCAAAAAACGAAATGACTATTTAAGTGCTTTCGATGGCCTTCCAACTGTCATCAATCCTGGTTCACACTATGTATACGGAACAGTTGTTATTCGTGTCGCAGCATCATTAACGGCCTCTCAACAAAATGCTTTGACGCAAAAGATATATGAGAAGTTAATTGAGATTAAGGATGATAGCACAAGCAAAAACTCCTCAAAAACGGAAACCTCATCCTCTACGCAACTATCATCATCGTCTAGTTCAAGCTCTACTCAAACAACTGTTAGTGAATCAGCTCAGAGTAACACCAATGCGGTAGCTGGAAGTACCCCAACAACACCTGCACAACAACAAGATGCTGGAGTTCCCGAATCATCAAAAGAAACAAGGGTAAATCCTGAATTTCATAGTAATATTGATGAAAATGGTTATAACACACTCTTGGGTGTTTATGTGCAAGATATGATTGACCAGGCAAATAACTATCATGCTACTACCGAGCCATCATCATCAGGAAGTCCTGAATAGGTTCCTTATAACTCTATACTCTTTTTAAAAAGAATCAGAAGACCACTGAAAACGCCAATTACATAGTTATTGGTGTTTTTTTACTCTCAAAGACTATTGGCAACGTTGTAACACTTGAAAACCTCACCAAAATAGTCTATACTTTTGTTAGTTTATATACTAACAAAAAGAGGTGACACATGGGATATTTTGATTACACTAGGGAACCTCGCAGTGATATTGCCTTTATTGATATGAAGTCTTTCTATGCTAGCGTCGAATGTGTTGAGAGAGGACTACATCCTCTAAAGACTTCTCTATGTGTTATGAGTAGAGCTGATAACTCTGCAGGTCTTATCCTAGCTTCTTCACCGATATTTAAGTCTGTGTTTGGAAAATCAAATGTTGGAAGAGCATATGACCTCCCTTTTGATGTTCAAACAAGAAAGTTCTCGTACTACAATGCGAAGAAACAAGGACTGAGAACAGATCCAGAATACGTGCGATTCATTGAAGACTGGGCAAAAGTGACTTTCATCGTTCCTCCCAGAATGGACGAGTATATCGCAGTTAATATGGAAATCCAAGGCATTTTTCAAAACTATGTTAGCCCAAACGATATTTACCCTTATTCTATAGACGAGGGTTTTATTGACCTGTCTAGTTCTCTTAATTACTTCGTTCCAGATAAGCAGTTGTCTCGAAAGCAAAAACTTGACCTTATTTCAGCAAGAATCCAAAGGGACATCTGGAGACAAACTGGTATCTATTCAACCGTTGGTATGTCCAATGCTAACCCATTACTTGCTAAACTTGCCCTTGATAATGAAGCAAAGAAAACACCAACCATGAGGGCTAATTGGTCCTATGAGGACGTGGAGCAGAAGGTATGGTCTATTCCAAACATGACAGATTTCTGGGGTATCGGTAAAAGAATGGAGAAACGCTTCAACACGTTAGGTATCTACTCAATCAAAGACTTGGCAAATGCTAACCCAGATATCTTGAAGAAAGAATTAGGAGTAGCTGGTATTCGATTATGGTTTCATGCTAATGGTATTGATGAAAGTAACGTTCATAAACCCTATAAACCAAAATCAAAAGGTCTAGGCAACTCCCAGGTTCTTCCTAGAGACTATTTTAGACAACGAGATATTGAAATTATCCTTAGAGAGATGGCCGAACAAGTTGCTATCCGATTGAGAAAGATAGGCAAGAAAGCGACTGTTGTTTCTATACATCTTGGCTACTCTAAGCATGAGAACAAGCGTTCTATCAATACTCAAATGAAAATTGAACCAACGAATAACACGGACCTGCTGACAAACTATGTGTTGAAATTATTCCATAATAAATACACTTCAGGAGCAATCCGAAGTGTAGCGGTTAATTATTCTGGATTTGTAGATGAATCTTTTGGATTAATCTCACTATTCGATGATGTCGAACAAATTGAAAAAGAAGAAAGGCTCCAGACAGCAATAGATTCTATCAGAGACCAATTTGGTTTTACCTCTCTGCTAAAAGCTAATGCACTTGATAGTGCATCGAGGAGTATTGCCAGAAGTAGTCTCATCGGAGGTCATTCTGCTGGTGGATTGGATGGTTTAAAATGATTGATCGTTCTTATTTACCATTTCAAGCAGCAAGAGAATACCAGGACCCTGGGATGCAGAAGTGGATGGGGTTCTTTTTGTCTGAGCATACCTCATCATTACATGCTGCTAAAAATCGTGTTGACTTCTCAACAGAACTAAGTAAGCCTCAGAAACTCTTATTACTTTCTCAACTCTATGCCAACCAACTTAAAGGGCAATTTACTATCAAACATCGTGATAGAAAAATAACTTTATTCGGTGAGGTGAGAGAACTGTCTCGTAAGGAAATATCAATAAAGACTAGTGAAGGATATAGATTAGTTCAACTCGACAATATTCTTCAAATTGCACCAACTCTAAGAAGTTAGAAAAATAATTTACTGAGAATGAGTAAAAAGTCAAGATTTCTTAAAAAAACCTTGACTTTATTTATTTTTCTGATACATTGAGTGTGATAATTTATATTTCTAAAAATTATATAATGTTGCCCTGGAGGTTTATTTTGTCTATTAATAAGTTTTCTAAATATGGAATTGTTTTAGTTGCAGCAATTACTCTTGCAACTGCTGTGCAAACTCAATTCGGTCAGTCGTCTACAAAGGTATATGCTGAAGAAACAGCTAGTGATGCTAACTATAAAGATTATCGTATGTTCTATGTTTATTCGGCAGATTATCCCGATGAACCTAATAGTGGTGGTATGGCAGGTCGGGTTATTAAACCTAGCGAACCATACGTTGTAGATGAGAACTTTCGTGCCCCTGGAACATATAGTCATTATGACGTATTCGATGACACCGGCAAACATTACAATGTCGGCGATATTATAACTGTCAATGATCCTTTAGTGAATCACAAGAACGAGGAAGATAATAGACTATATTACTACTATTATCCTCTAAACTCTGATAATACAAGTGAAGCACCTGCAAACAGCACAACGCCAGCTACTAGTGAAAATCCAATATCTGATAACGATCCACGTCTTAATCGCATGTTATACATTAATGTTTCATCACCAGATGACCCCACATTGGGATGGCTCACTGGTGAAGTAGTTACTCCTAAAGGATATATTGTAAAGTCAGCTGGAGAGGTGGAAGGGTTCCCATACTTCACAATTACTGGATCTAATGGTAAAAACTATTCGGTTGGTGATATTATCACAACGGAAGAGCCAGGATTATTTGGCCATGCCAACTATGAGGATGATGCCCTATATTATCGTTATTATAGAACTAACCCTAATTCAGTAAGTGAAGCTCCTGCGAACAACACAACGCCAGCTACTAGTGAAGCTCCTGCAGTAAGCACAACACCTGCTACTAGTGAAGCTCCTGCGAACAGCACAACACCTGCTACTAGTGAAACACCTGCAGTAAGCACAACACCTGCTACTAGTGAAGCTCCTGCAGCAAGCACAGCACCAGCTACTAGTGAAACACCTGCAGTAAGCACAACACCAACTACTAGTGAAGCTCCTGCAGCAAGCACAACACCTGCTACTAGTGAAACACCTGCAGTAAGCACAACACCTGCTACTAGCGAAGCACCTGCAGTAAGTACAACTCCGGCTACTGGTCTAGTGCCTTCAAAAAACATTCATTCCATGAATTCTGTCACTTCTCCATTTACACAAACACGTAATGCAGGAATTAAATCGGAAGCTGATGGAAAATTGACAAGTCACGATTTACCAAAAACAGGAGATACAAACTCTAAAGTTGGTATGCTAGGTATGGTTTTGGTAGGACTTGGTTTGACAAGCTTCGTTTATAAAGGGCGTCACAGACGTTCATAATAAACAATGACTAGAGGCAAACTTAAAGAACGAGACCATTGAAACAGTCGTCTTTAAATTTTAAATAGTAACGAAAAACGAGGAATCTCCTTAAATAGGAGGAGATTCCTCGTTTTTTCTAACTTATCATAAACCGTGTTAACAATTTATAGTCTTTATTACCATATACATAGTTTAGCAATGAACTATATATCGTATATGATGTATTAACCGTTAAATGAGTTATAAATCACTCAAAGCTTCTTTAGTCGTCTCTGCAGCTACGTGTGCATAAACTTCTACCATTGCAGTCCCCTTGTGTCCCAATTGTTGAGAGACTAATAGACTGTCTTTTGTTTGCTCGTATAGACGTGTCGCAAGTGTGTGTCGCAGTTTGTGAGGAGTAGTAGGCTTACCATAGGCGGTAGATAGCTTCTTCACCAAAAGCTCGACAGAACGTGTGCCAAGCCTTGCAGGCACTTTATTCTGAGTTGTTAAGAAAAATGCTTTATCTGAATCACTTGCTGCGTAGCGTCCCTTCCTAATTTCTAAGTAACGCTCAATATAAGGTATACCAAATGGAGCGATATTTACAACGTCCTTTTTCCCACCTTTACGAATAACTGTAATCGTACTTGTGGCTAGATTGACATCTTGCATATCTAGGTTGACTAATTCAGATAAACGGACTCCAGTAGATAGTAGAAGTGCTATGACAGCAAGATCCCTCTCTTTATTTTTAACAAACGATACCTGGGCACGTTTTGAGATTTTCTTTTCATGCTCATTGTCGATATAATCTAGGAAAGACTGTGTATCGTTTAGAAAGAGTTTTTCTTTCATGTTATCTGCACGACTAGCCAAGGTATCTTTAGGTTTCTTGATTTTCACCTTAACCATGACATTTCGGTAAAAATAAGGCTCGCCCTCATCATCCTCAGTTTCTTGGGTAAGATACTTAAACAAACTAGAGAGGGCATCTTTAGTTCGAATAACGCTGACTTCAGAGATTGAACGACGCTCAGTATTTTCACGAAGGTAAACAAAGTAGCCTTCGATAACAGACTTTGGTAAATGGGCCAGCTCATCAATATGAACATCAGCAATCGTATCATAGTCTGCATAACGTACAGTTTCACCCAATTTCTCATGATCGCTAATCAACCATTCAAAAAATCGTCTATATTCTTTTAAGTACTCATACAGTGTCTTGTAGCTATATGGAATAACGAGCTTTGCTTGATAATATTCCTTAACATACCAAGGCATAATTTCAAGCAACTCGTTTATATTTTTCATAAGTGTTTCTTGTTTCATATTAGCCTCAAATCTAACAATTTTCTTGTTAGTAGTAGTTTATCATAACTAATATGTGTATTCAACAAATACTTGTTTTCCGAACAGATGTGTGGTTAATTATCAGAATATCTGAAAAAACTAACAAATATTATCCTAATATACCTCTATTTTCTCAGGTTTATCTAATTCTATTGGAAGAACTGGTATATGCTTGTGCATTATCCCTATTGAATAAGTCGAACTATAATGTACAATCTCGATTGGAAGTTTATATCTGTATCTATTACGATAAACATCAGTAAAGTCTATTAAAAGATGATCTCCCCTAGCATAATATTGAATTCCTCCGTTATCCTCTGAAAAAGGGTTTTCATTATCATAAAAAGAGAACTCGATTGTTAAGCTGATTTCTTCTTCCTTAGGAACAGCAAACATTTCAATGTTCGCCATATCATCCTTTAGCAATACATTTTTATAGTATAAATCACGAGGACCATGTGCTATCATGACCTTAGACTTTGTTCCATTTTGTGAGCACAAACGAATAGAGGATAATATTGCAGTCTGTAAACCTATATTGGTTATCTTCAATTTACAAAGCACGGTCTTACGAAAAATATTCGATAATTCTTGAGAAATTGTTTTTTTGAGCTCTGAATTATCTTCAATTTTCTTTTGAATTTCTTCAAGCTCCTTTTGGAACTCAGCACGATTATTATTGTTAGCTTTCTCCTCAATTTTTTTCTTTGTATAACAAGAAAGGTTTAATCTTTTTTTTAGTTTCCTATCGTTTTCAGATAACTCGTGTAGTTTCTTAAAAGCTTCAACTCCTCTCACTACATAGAGATCGGACGATATGAAGTTAGCTGGTACGTTTTCTATTGAAAATTGTAAGAGAGGTAAGTTATCCGCTTTTCTTCCTTCTGCTGATATCAACCTTTCATAGTTAAAAGTACAGTAAATCCCCATTACAGTAACTACGCCTCCTATTATTGTTCCATAATAACCTAAAACATCTGAACCATTTAGAAGGCTATCTTTTTTGAAAAGCCCAAGATGCCAAGAAAAGAGAGGAATAATAAAAGAAATCAACAGACTTAATACTAGCACATGAACTATATACTTCTTCAATATCTGGTGAATATCAAATTTCTTAGCAATGAAGCATTGATATACTGCTAAGAATAATATGAAGATGGCTACTACACCAATCCAAGCCAAACATTCTACTATTTTATCTGGAACCTTCCATGTTATCCCCAAAATACTTAATCCTATCAATTTTTAATTCCTTATAATTCTTCCTTCTACTCAAAAAAGCTGATTTCTCAGCTTTTTAATCAATCATGGAGCTTAGTTACTCTTGAATTGCATCGCTTCATCGCTCTGCACAAATTCTCGTTGAGAATCTGTTAATTCCTCAAGTTCATCACAACCAATAAGTCCAAAGACTTCCATACCATCTTTTGTACTTACGATGTATGCCTCAAGTTCCCTAGCTTTGTCAACGTCTGACACTAAGTAAATGTTTTTTTTAGTCATTACTTCATCGGCCATTTTTATCTCCTTCAACCCTTTATTAGTGTTTAATCTTCCCCCAATTTATCATGTTGGGCCCTGAAGGCGTATAATGGATCAAAATCTGAATCAAGTTTATTGTTGTCGTCAGCTTGTTCAGCCATCTTAGCATTTAAACTATTTTCCATCCTCCCAATACAATCCATTACCTTCTTTATCATTGTAAGGGTTTCAGAAGTAATTTTCAAGACTTCACTTGAGTTTTCGTTATTTTTGATTATGTCGGAATCCTTCATTTTCTGCTTTAGTCGTTCTTCTATTTCATCTAAACGTAGCTCTTTCATGCTTAGCTGAGGTTCTGAAGATGTGAATACTTTCTCTAAAGGTTTTATGCTTTCAACCGTCAAATCTTCAATTTTTGTGACGTTCATAATGACTTTAGCGCGTGCTTCTTCTTTTCCATTATGACCTGGTATATAGATATAGTTGTTGCTACCAAAAAATGATTGTTGGGTAATATCATTCTTAGCTAAGCTTTCAAATAGTGAATCATGACCTTCTACTAAACTGTTAGCAAAATAAATATTTCTCGTGTCTCGGAAAAGTTGGGTATTGAAAATAAATGGTCTGTTCTTAGAGAAATTATTGACGTGAGGAGAATGGAAAAAATGCTCTGTTGATAGGTAATGTACGTAAGGGACCTTACTGAGTAGCTGAGACAAAGTATTCGTATCCATTTGAGCCTGCTCATCAAAGAGGAAGATATCTGTAATGTGGTTTGTTGGAGACGTTACTAACTCAATATCCTTTTTTAAATAACCAGCTAGCAGAACGGCATGTTTTTTCTCATCCTCTAGATCTGCATGATTGTGGGTAATCGTAATCTTAGCTTTATCTTCTAAATACGATAGAGCATTCCAAGAAATATGTGACTTAAATCCCATAATAGCGACTCTGTGGTCTTTAGATTTTGCAAAGTTAGTCAGCTTATGAAAAAAGGGAGAGGCTTCAAAAGGAGATAGGACGTAGGGATCAATATAGATATTAAGCATCAGTATCACCTTCTTCTTGATTTAACTCTTCTAGTTCGGCATCTTTGATTAGTGGACGCTCGTTAAACGCTTCATTCATTCTAAAAGGCATGTATTTGGCTACACGACCACCATCAGTTGCATTTTGACTTCTGATAACAACAAGAGACTTATCAATCCCTTCTTCTGCAGCAAGTTCTAGGTTAAGGAAAATAATGTTATTAAGGTTCTTATAGCCACCATTTTCAATAAGCATATATTTGTCTTCAATTTCTTGAATATCATCAAAATTGTCCACGATAATCAGTAGATAACGTTTGTTGCCTTCTTCATCTAAACCATCCTCGAAACGTCCAAAGTGTTTAAAGACATTGAGCAATTTATCAAGATCGCTGGTATCACCTACGTTAGTGATATAAGGATACACATCAAAAAGATTCTTTGTACCATCATCTTCCTTTTTATTGAGAGCTAACTGACCGATAAAGAGATATCTAGGAACATGGACTGTATACGTATGCTCTTTCTTCTTCGCCTTTTTGGCTTGTAATTCTGATTTTCGTTTCTCCATACCAGAAAGAGGACTTTTACTCTCACTCTTTTCTTGTGTCTTTGTCACTGTATACGTGAACTTCTCCAGTTTTGACGTAGGAACAAAATAGGCATAGTTTTGATTAAATTTGAAGTTCTGATAGGCATCTACGACCTTCCAGTATCGAATAGGAGAGTAGTTATCTTCTTCCCGAAGAATATCTTTCCATTTATAAGTGAAGTTTCTGCTGATCTTATTTGCTAGTAAGAGCAACATCGTTCCATGACTGTAAATAGAGTAACTTGTTGCAAGAGCCCCTGGAGTGTCTTCACGTTCAAACTCCCACTCTTGAACCAAGTAAAACTCTCTGAGTCGTTTGAGATGCGGTTTGATTTTAGGAATCGGTAAACCAAACTCCCTTGAAATTTGAAGGAGTTGAACATTTCGGAAAGTAGCTATAAATAGTAGGATATCCATATCTAACTGGTTTAGTTGCTTACTTATTAACTCGTAATCTGTTTCTTGACTATAGTTAATCTGAATGATGTAATCCTCTTGAAGTTGCAAATGGAAAGGAAAGTCATTCTTTGGGTAAACTTGTTTCAGTAATGGTGTCGAGGCATACTTCTTATAATAGTCGTCCGAAAATCGAGAGACAGTATTCAATGTTGCTTTTCCATCGATTGTTCTTACCCCAAAACGGCGTAGTCTTTCATTGAATTTCTTAACGAAGTCTTGATAGGCTTCCAGTGCTTCAGCTGAAGGCTCTTCTCCTGTTTCAGATAATCGAACTGTCCCATCAGGCATGAGAGTGACTTCTTCCCCATTAAATATTTTCTTCGGATAAAGTGGAAGATTGATTTTCTTAGCAATATTTTGTAACCATTTTTTATTACCTGGTGTTCTTGTCATTTGTCTAGTCCTTCTCTTCAATTTTTTGGAACCATTATACTAAACCTCATATACCTTTTTTAACCCAGTGACACCCACGCACAAATTAGAACTCAAAACCAAGAGCCAGATTGATATACTTCTCTGATAATGTATACTTGATAAATTGCAAGAATAAGTGCAACATTTACTCGAACTCTTCTATTAGGGCTTCACAAGCAGTTCTGTAAGGTAAACATTTTCGTGGTCGGTGATTGATATCATATAAGGCCTTGTTCAAAGCCTCATCAGAGATAGTCGCTAAATCTGTTTTCTTTGGGAAATTGGCGTACCAAGCCTAAATCTTCCAAGTGTTTCTTTGGGTTGTCGAGTTTTTCCTTTATGACGAAGGACGCTCAAATCCAGATCAATCAAACCAGCATAGAGCCAGTTATAAATAGTTTTAAAAGCTACCATTGGCTTTTGTTCAAGCTGATAGCGGACCACAAATCTGTTCAGGCGACCAAGAGGATTTTTAACCGTTCTCAATTTCCTTTTTCAACTTTGGTGTCAAACAAGACTTTTGACCTTTTTGCTTATCCCTACGGTTGTACTGTTCCTCTGCTGGGACTACTCTATGTTTCCATTCATAAAATGCAGAACACGTAATTCCGAGCAGATTGCACATTCAGCTAATGCTTCAACTTTTATTTCTGTTAAAGCATTCAATCACTAAGTATTTTGATTCATGGCGCTGTTTACCTAACCTCGTCAGCTAGTTTGTGATGATTCCTTTTGTCAATTAAACTTTCTTCGCCACTACTAATACATTTTTTACAAGTTCCATTTTAAATTCTTTTGAATAGGAACGATTTTTTGTTTTCTTTGTAAATCCTAAAATCCCATATTTTTTATAGATAGCAGCCCAATCTTGAATCGCCCTTGTGGAAATATGGAGACAGTTACGTATTTCAGATCTGGAACAATTACCATTAATATAATCGATACAAGCTTGTTCTTTCTCGAATGGAGTGTAATTTTCTCTTCTAGACATAAAAATACCTCTTAAGTAGATTTTAGGTATTTACCATGTCTACTTAAGAGGTATCATATCAGAACCGGTGGCTTTCTCTTCGGCTGAAAGCCTCTGCTACCGGCCGAGGCCTAAAGGCCTACCGAATGGTTTCCCTTCAGCACCACCTTTGCTAGCTGACCTGTATAGCAGGTCTCCTTAAGATTACTTTCTTTTATTCTTCTCACCTGTAAACGGATTATACTCCTCAAATAGACTTAGCTGATCTGCTATCACGTCTTCTTGTAATTGATTACGAATATATTCTTCAAGTCACTTCTGATTTCGCCCAACCGTATCAACATAAAACCTGCGACACCAAAATTTGCGGTTCCCATATTTATAGTTTAAATTAGCGTGTCGATCGAATATCATTAAGCTATTTTTACCCTTTAAATATCCCATAAATGAGGAAATAATTTGTTTCGGTGGTATACTCACCAACATGTGAGTGTAAGCTGGGCAAGCTTCTGCTTCATGAATTTCAATGCCTTTTCTTTCACATAATAACCGTAAGATTTGACCAATACTTGCTTTGTATTTCCCATAAATTATTTGACGTCTATATTTTGGGACGAAAACAATATGATACTTACAATTCCATGTAGTATGTGCTAAACTATTATTATCCTGTCTCATCAGGGGTCCTCCTTTTGTATATTAGTTAGTGGTCGGGAAACCTTATCTAATATATCACTTTAGGGGGACTTTTTTGATACATCGCTAAAAGCTTTTCGGAACCACTAGCACAGCTAGTGGTTTTCGTAAAACAAAAAAGAGAGAACCGGAACGATCCTCTCTAGATGTTAGTTATAAGTCACCCACTACAGTTGACAAAGAGCCATTAGTGATCATAGACTAGCGTTCTTATTATTCTATTAGCTTTTTTACAAATAATTACCATAATTTATATAACCTTCAACCATGATATCTTTTCTTATTAGAAAAATTGGAGCTCCCCATTCAATAACCGAACTAATACCTTGATAACTTTTAATAATCATTAAATCAAAATCTGCTGATAAAGAATAGCAAACGCCTAAATAATTTAAAGTACAAATTGTATCACCTTTCCGAACCCTTTCATTTTCCAAATAATATAAATCGCTAATAGTTCCAACTATGTTTGCAGTAATTAAGAATATCCCTTCTAATTTCAATTCAAATAAATTAGTGCAAACAGTATTTTCTACAGTATACCTTTTAACAACTGATTGATTTATGTTTTCTTTAAAAAATGGACTTCTTTGCAATTCTGACTCCCATAAAAATAAAATATTCCCACTTTGTAAAATGAGGTACAACGAAAAGACATGTTCGTCTTATATACTAGAATTCCCCAACTCGGTATAGAAAGACGATGAACATATCCTACACTCATTCGACCAGAAAATCTCGTTATTCTCACTTATCAACCACTGTACAAGGAAAAATTAGTTCCCATCTCAAGATAGGGAGGAAACCAGTTGAGATTGCTTGTCTATTAGGACGAAAACGTTCGACAATTTCTCGTGAGGTTAAGCTTGGTACGCTCACTCAGTTCTAAGATAAGAATGGTAAATGAACTAATTTTGCTGATAGCGGTCAATGTGTCTACGAAGAAAACCGTAAAAATAATGTCTATCTAAAGTTAGACCAGTATTCATCACGATTTATTAAAGAGCTAGAGAAAGCTGTTACCTCCACAATCCGTCGTCACAGTGTGGATACGTTTATTCACGAATAAAATGTTATAAAAAGTAAGTATACAAAATGTGTGATGTAAAGAATTTGGCATAAGTTGAAAAAACTTTGTTTAACCTAAAGAACAAGGACTTTTCTTAAAATTTTTAGATATTATGAAGTAATAGTTAATA
>NZ_JACLQK010000023.1:0-37645 GCF_016648645.1 Streptococcus sp. 22.1
TGATTATTTATTTTACTCGATTGTCAAGTTAAGCTAGACATTTTACGTAACTCAGAAAAACTTGATAAGGTATTTGATAGTTTAAAAATTACCTAGGATTTCTATTTTGTTTATCAGCTATAGCTGATAAAACTTTTTGAGAAATACCATTAAAATTCATTTGTACCTTATAAATTGACTTTAACACTTCGGGTTTAGTAAAATTAAATAAAGGTTGAGACTGAGTTTGAGCCGGTGACAACTCATTCAAAGGTTGCGGTTCATCCGCTTCAGGTAGAGGTGCAGTTCAGCTATCCTAATAGTGAAAGGAGCTGGTCTTTTTAAATTATTAAATCTGTCCTCTCCTATTCTACTTAAGCAATATAACCAATAAAAAGGAGCCATCTTTTGACTCCCTTTTTGTATTTACATAATTATATTTATGTATTATTTTGCATTATTTTCACTAACAGTTAGGTCAATTAGGGGTAGATAACTTGGAGAAAACCTACTATTGATTCCAAATAGATGGAAGTTGAAATGAAGATGATATAGCGTATCTTCCATCTCAAACGTATGTTTGATATTCCCTCGAGGCTTACCTAGAGCAGTTCCCTCTCTATAATAACGAGGAGAAATAACTTTCTCATATTCCATATTAGTAACCTCAACAATCGACCTATACTCCGGCTTGATAGCATTCTTATTAATCATTGTCATCTGAGCATTAGTGTCGTGGCTTGTTAACTCAATATCATTAATAAGTGAATGTTCATTATATAAGCTGGTTTCAGTAGATTTCTTCAACCCAAGATATTCCACATCGATAACATTCTTGAATAGATAACGTTTAAATAAACTAGTACTTAGTTTCGTTCCCACAAAATAAAGGGCAAGACTAACTAACAATAGCTCAAAAATCAATGTCATGCTTGCATCCGTAACCTGAATTGGTTTCATTAAAAGAATTCATAAACCAAACATTTCCATTATACTTACAAGTGAGGTAAATACCCACCAGTCACTACCACTTTTATATTTAATAACAGCCTTTAACGTAAAGAGACCTAGGTAAACTCCTTGAAAAATATAAAGGTAGATTGTTGCTTGCTTTATCGGCATCGTATTAATAGAAACATTAAGGAAAATCGTTCCCATAATTATAGCGAACCATAAGAAAGCTTTTCTCAAACACCAGTCTAGGCCTTGTACAGCCAATAATGACATGCTTTTCGGATTAATTTTTGATTGTATACTCATTTATACTCTTTTTCTCCTTTTTGATTTATTCTTTAGATGGTGCTCCACCTTTTTGTGTCTTAGGATCAATCACCATACCAACTTGTGGTTGGGTATCCCCTAGAATAATCGACGCTGGACTCAAGAAATCACCGTACTGGAAGGCTTTCGTTTTCCGACGTTCAAAGTGAATATGTGGTCCAGTAGCTGCTCCCGTTTGTCCAACATATCCGATAAGTTGGCCTTTTTTGACCTTATCCCCTTTCTTAACAAGAGGAACATCACGCATATGTCCATAATAAATAATAGTGCCATCTGGAAGAGTGTGCATCACGTGGTTACCGTCAATATTCATCGCTTCTTCATTGACCTCTACTACTTCTCCGTCTGTAACAGCGTAAATTGGAGAGCCTTCTGGTGCTGCAAGGTCCATTCCTGTGTGTCCTGAACCCGCATTTGGTCCACCTGCATTAGCTGCTGCACCGAAAAGTTGGGTAATGGTATAAGGAACATCGAGTGGCTGGCCTGTATCTGTGCTGAGATTACTACTATCGCTGTCGCCACACGTATCTGCATCTACTTCCTCCTTGTCATCATCCTTATCCTTCTTGTCTTTCGGACGATAGACATAGACTTTTCCGTAGTCCATAGTGATACGGTCTCGATATTGGCCATAATTATTCTCAGCAATCCCGTCGGTTGATGGAGAACATTGGATAATATTCTCCTTATCCTCAACTAGCATGGTCTGTCCTTTATCGCCAGAGCTACTACCTTTCGTACCCCAGATAATGACATCTCCTTTTTCACGGTTTTGAACATCATCTTTAGATGACCAGGCACCCTCATACACCAATTCATAACCATTGTCTTTCAACCAGTCGTGTTCTGAATCGGTATCTACTGGAGATCCAGATTCTTTAGCACCACCGTCAACAAGGGCATAATAGAGAGCAGATGAATGGTCATAGCTATCTGGCCCAGTACGAGCATCACGAGAATACTTGACCTTCCCTAGCTTATCCTTATACCACTTGATAGCTTTGTCAGTATCAATAGTCTTTTTATCCTTATCGCTGTCTTTTTTGCTAGCCTTGTTGCTAGAGTCACTTGATGAACTGCTTGAACTGCTATCATTATCATCGTCTTCGTTGTCGCTATCTTCTTCATCGTCGTCACCGTCATTATCATCTGAACTTTGACTACTTGACGAGGAGTTATTGGAAGAAGCTCCACCACCAAACGCCTTTTGGAACTTGGCATCATCGTACTTATATTTACTTGCTTCAAAGACTTCCGCAAACTTCCTTGCATCCGCCTTCTTCTGATCTGGTTTGACATAAGCCATATTACCTCGTTCGTAGGCATTCCATGACATAGCAGTTTCATCGATATTGGTTTGTTTCGCAAACTCCTGGAATGACCAGTTATGGCCAGATTCGTCATAAGCTGGGTTCCAGTCACCTTTTGAGATGGCATCAATAACAAAGGCAACCATCTTATCAGCATCTTCCCAATCTGGACTATTAAGAGGTGCATATTTCGTGTAGGGGTCAAACTGGAAGATTCCACCACCACCAAGTGTGTTAGATGTCCCACCTGTCGTTGGAACAGCACCCTTTGAAATGGAGTCATTGATACCACCACCATAATGCCCTTGGGCACGTCCAATGATGTCATAGCTCCCTTCAGAGTTTGCCCAACCAACAGCACCTGCAGCAGATTCCCCAGACAATCCAGCATTCACAAAAGCCATAAAGACTTTGTGGGCATTTTCATAGGCTTTTGTCCCCTTCGTAAAGGGATCAGAGTCGCCAGCAGATGCTGAGTCCGTTTTAGTAGAAGTCGATTGAGGCTTAGAGCCTTCATCATCGTCTTCTTCATCGCCATCTTTTTGGTAGGTTACACATTGAGCGTTAGTCTTGCTACCTTTCCCACCGGAAGTACTAATTGTCCCCATTAAACCAGTGATAATTGCAATTAAGATAACCGCAAAAGTTAAAATAGTTCCTATAATAATGGTTGTCTTCACTCCAAAAATCGTTAGAAGAACACGAGCAGCTTTATCACCTATTCGTTTCAAATATCTTAGTCACCCCCTTAATGAAGTAGTGCGGTTAGCCAATACCAACCAAATACAAGTAAAAGTCCTAGGGCAAGAAAGATACTTTGTTTAATGAATTTTCGATTTCGTTTTTGTTGTTGCTTTCGCATCCAAAATGAATCTTCATCTGAGTAATAGTCTTTGTGACGTTCCACTTGCAAATTATAATAGTCTGTCATATCCTCCTTGACACTGGATAACCTTTCTTTCCCACGCGCAATGAGACCTTGTTTTTTCTCTTGTTCACGTGAGATACTGTCTTCATCAAAACCGTCATAGTAGGTATCGTAAAATGCTGAATAATCTACTTGCTCTTCAAGGCTTTCCGGATAGACTTGGTCTTGATGCTCATCAAGAGGTTCTAGCTCTAGTTCACGCTGAATATACTGACCATCTCGTTTAAAACGATAAGATACCATATATTAAAACCTCCTTAAGCCAATAATAGGCATTTTTTGTGGAGCAATATAGAGTTTATCTGTTACTGTTACCTTAGAAAAAGGTACACCTTTGATTTTAAAAGTACGGTGTAACTCCTTAACAACGAGACCAGCTTTATAATCTTTTTCCGTCACTTCTTCCTTAAAGAGTTCTTCATAAGCTGATACCTGAATCAAGTCTAGGAGACGATAAGCAGATTGATAAGCATAATAGTTACTTCGATTGGCCAATCTCTTTTCAAAAAGAGGTGAATATTCCTTTGAGAAGAATGATACGATCTTAACAGCACGTTTTCTATGGTTATACTCTAGTTTAGCCATAACCCATGCAAGCCCCCAAGTCACTAGCGTGATAAAGCCCCAGGTGTTCATCAAACAAATAGGAAGAAGACTAAACATAAGAATATGCTTTGCTTTCTTGATACGTTCACGTCTCTTACCAGTAAGTAGCTGATAAAGGGCTACAATCAAGGCACAAAACACATATGGTGTATAGGCAATAGCCATAAAATGAACACCGTAGGCGAATAAAAGTGTCTGATAGAGCATGAGATAGCTATAGAAACCAACCAAACCAAGAACTAAACTGATAATAAAGGAGACTATCCTAAAAAAACGTAGTGTCTTAATGTCATAAGCAATATTGTTAACCCATAGTGACATTTGCATTAGTGTGGTCATTATTTAATTTTCCTCCTCTGGTTCTTCTTCTGATTCAAATATTCTCGACTCAAATCGAGCAGGTTCTTGGTAGATAATCATGGCTGAGTACTCATCCACTTGCTGACTTCCAAATAAGCCACATAAACTACTTAAAAGATGTGTTTTTCGCATCTGATAAGTAATATCAACAACACGACAGGTCTTTTTGTAAGCCAAGATCTCTAAGTAATCATTTACAATTCTTTCCAAATCATGCGGATTATCCTCTGTCAGAATTTTTGTTTGTAGTTGGAATGCCTCATCAGAATATGGTTGCTGTAGGTTCATTGTATTTCCCCCTTTCACCATTTCTAAGGTAAGAATGCATAGCGAACATGTTCATCATACGGATACTTACCATAAGACCTATTATCCGCTAGTTGATGGTTGAAGACTAAGTTCTTGACAGAAGCAATATTTAGGAAGAAATCACCATCTCTTAAATATTTAAGTGACGAAAGTTCACTCTCGGTCATTTCCCCTTGTAAAGCATCTGCTAGACGAGGGATAGTCAAATCACCTAATTGAGAAAAGACACGATACGTCATCATAGAGAAAATTGCGCGTGTCGCTAAAACGTAATCCACTGCGTCCGTAGAGTTTGCATTCAAGAGGATGTTATCTAACGAACTCATTTCCATAATAAATGCAGAATAGTTACTACTTACATTCTCAATCAAATCCTTTAGAAAGTTAAGAGACTCTGAATAACGATAATTGAAGAGCTTATGTGCTCCGTTAATGGTAATAATGCTATGAGGTCGTTGGCTCTTATCTCCCCCGATAATCCCTCTACGGAAATACTCAGAGACCCTTCTTCCATTTGCTACAGCGTATGATGAAATGATAGATAACACTTGGTAAAGCTGAATATTAAGAAGTTCAGTATCTTGAATCCCAGAGAGGTCAAAGGTCACAACCTGTTCATTTGAGAAATCTTCAAACTGTGAGGTCGCATTTAAGAAGCGATAATCCCCCAAGAGACCAGAGAAAGCATTATAGAGACGGTCATAACTTGCAGCATCAATTTCATTCCCCTCTGCGATTTTGTCCTCTTTAAGCTTGTTTAAGCGTTCTACCCAATGAGATAGAGTCGGATAATCTTCTGGAATAACATTCGTAATCGTTAAGTCTTCTTGGTCCATGACTTCTGCATTACGGTTCCACAGACTACGGTCTTCATAAAAGTCGTTTAAAGCAGATGACAAATTATTGAGGTCAGAATTCTTTAACCCTAGATCAAGAATTTGAGCCAAAGCACGTAGTTTATTACGGTGGGCATAGAAAGATTGGACCTGGTCCGTTGTTTCTCCATCTGCAGAGGAAGCCGTCGCAATAATTTGCATGAGGTTAATATGATTTCGATTATTAGTACCAGACATCTTAACATATCGACCACCTTGAAGTTCCGTAAGTTCTTTTAAGTTACCAGTAAGGTCAATGTTAAAAATGGTATGGCCTTTAGCAAAATAGGTATCAATCAAATTACCTAGCAGTTTCATTTTCCCGTTTCCTGCTCCGGCAATCAGCATTGATGGAATTTTACGTTCCCTATCTTCATGCAAAAGGTCAAAGTTAACCACACCACCAGTACGTGTTTCTCCCAAGTAAACACCATAGGTATCCATTAAGTTCGTATGATTAAAAGGATAGCCAGCACCTAAATCCCAGACGGATGCTGCTTGCCCTTTTCGACGTAGTGGGGTGTCTTCCAAACGAGAAGCTGGGATAAAGGCTGTATGATATTCGACGTCTTGCATGCCATCTGAAGAAGAGATAGAATACTGATTCAACTGTTGCTTGAGGTCAGCTTCTCGTTCTACCAGTTGATCCAATGTGTTTGCAGCTAATAAAAAGCGAGTGTGAATTTTTTTAGAAGGAACATTATTACCAAGTTTTTCGCGATAGTCTAACAAAGAACTAATACGCATCTTATCATCTGCATCTTGTGCAGCCTTTGTGTTTTGCGTTGCTAACATATTAGAGATAGCTTTTGAGGCTAATTCTGACATTTCGCTATTTGAAGCATGTTCTAAAGACATAAAGCTGATAACATTATCAACAAGCATTAAATCGCTCATCCAGAAGTCAGGTAAACCGTGTTCTGGGTATCGGTCATATGGAACATGAGCAATCTTATAATAACCGTTTGCTTGTCTCCAATATCTATCATCATATTTAAAATCTGGAATATCACTTTGAATCCTACTAATAAGATTGAGGTCATAACCCTCTCGAATATATTTCTTGATTTTTCGTGAACTTAAATCCATGTAAACTCCTTCTAATACTGGTTAGGCGAAACATTCAGTGAATCATTAAAGTTGTAATATTGAGTCAACAACTCTTCCTTCTTTTCGACAGATACAACTTTAGGGGCAAATCCGTGGCTCGAAGCAATAGTTAGTGTGGTACGTGTATTGGAATCAATTTCAGCCAAAGTATCTCCAAACACCCAAATAAAGAACTCGATATTTTGTTGATTGATCGCAATGACTTGTTGGACGAGGTATTTTGTTTTCAAAATATCTTCTCTTTGTCTAAGTTGATAAACAAGTCTCTCTTTACGTGAAATGGTATCAATGTCATCACCATCATTGATGATCAATTCTGGAGCGTTCTGTTCTTGTTTGACTTCATCTAGCAGACGTAGCAATTCGTTAGATTGACTTGAGACATCTGTTGGCAATTTTGTTGTCTGGATCATCATGTCAAAGGCAGTCCCAGACAGAAAAAGAGTGAATCCTACTTTAATTGCTGCCTGTTCTTCGTTAGACATCGCTTGAATATCTTGCCCAAACACCTCAAAAATCTGCACATATCCTGAATAGCCATTAGCTAATCGTATCGGTTGATTAGGATAGCCATATAGGATAGACTTCACATCAGTTATTGCAACAGTGTCTAAAAAATCTTTACGTTTCTTCTTATTGAGTGGAACATACACAAATTCCTCTCCGGCACGTTCACCAAGGTCGATACTTTCATATTGTGTTTGTTTTTCCTTCTTCTTAGCTTGTTTACTTTTACGTGCCTCTTCTTTTTTTTGTTTCTTATGTTCTTTATTTCGTTTTCTAAGTTCTTTTTTTGTCAATACTGGTTCTTCAATTAAACCTGGCATATCATTTCCTCCATAAACATTATTCTTCCCTATTCTACAAAACACTATAGGGTGTTCGTAACCCAGTGACACCTATTAGCTACTCATACTTCTCCATGATTTTGACTATTTACTTCTATTTAGGGCTCTCTGTCCTTGTCTAGCTACTTAAAAACTGTTACAATCAAATAAATACAAACGCAATAATCTTTTTTAGGAGGGTTTTAGGATGCTAGACTTTTTACAAGATTTTTATTTTTCACTTTATATAAGCACTTGGACCTCGTTTAAATGGTTACTTTTTTCAGTACTGATTGGTATCGCTTGCTTCTTGCTTACGCTTCTTTTTTCTACGATAAGTGAGGCGGCAGAAACGATTTGGTTTAAATTTTCTTTGTCTCTAACTGGAATATTTGCTCTGTTTTGTTTATTCATGACACTTCATGGCATCATCCACTCAATAGGAATCCTAGTAGGTGCTGTTTCTAGTTTCTTTTTCCCAGTATTTGGCTTATTCATTATCTGTGGTATTATCCTATTCATCATCAGTCTTTTTAATCCCTTCTTCCTCCTCTTCTTAGTTAAGAAATAAAAAAACAAGCCCTATGGCTTGTTTCAGAACGAAGACAAAGTCCTCAGAAGTTTTACTTCTGGGGACTTTTCTTGTTTCGAAGGAGTATAATGAAAGGAAAGACCTAAATTGAAGATAAGGTTGGGCTTACTTTGTATGTCTAAATATCAAAAAATTGGTAAAAATAATGGTAGGAAGACCTGTTATTCTATCCAAATACCTCAATATTATTGGATTATGGGAGAATTAAGTGTGAAAATAAAAAAGACAAACATCAAAAACGATGTTTGTCCTCATTCTGAAAGACTTGCAACCAAGGCTTATTATTCTACATATTTTTCTACGCTTTTACAAGTAGTGATATCGCTTCAACCTATGCTGATAGTACCTACCAATACTATAGACCGAAAAGGGGGTACTTGACTTTATAATTACATTATTGAAGGAAATTATCTATTCCTCTTCATAATAATTCCAGCAACCCTCACATAAAAATGGCTCATCTTCACTTGGTGAACCGAAATCTTTGCGACCACAACGCTCACACTCTGTTACTTCATTAATTTCTCCACAGTTCAGACATCTACCTAAATCTGTGATAGTTTCATCAACACATATCCATTCTTCTCCACACTCTTGACAAGGTAAATCTAAAATAGGATCCGGACCACCATCTTTGATGATAGAATATCTGGAACTTTCCACTTTCTCCTTATAATCTGTGA
The DNA here is from genome assembly GCF_016648645.1 of Streptococcus sp. 22.1. Classification (NCBI taxonomy): domain Bacteria; kingdom Bacillati; phylum Bacillota; class Bacilli; order Lactobacillales; family Streptococcaceae; genus Streptococcus; species Streptococcus sp. 22.1. The sequence goes on from NZ_JACLQK010000023.1 coordinate 8,861, forward strand.
ATTCAGTATTAATTATTTCAACTAATCTTTTGCCTAGTCTGGACAGCTCATACTCTGAAATACCATCCATTTGGATAGGCATATAATTACCTTGAAACTCATTGAATTCAACCTCACCATAATTATATGACACGCTTCCAATTTCTTCTAAACTTGAACTACCGTCTTTTTTATACTCTAAATATAGGAAACTTTGGGAACCTTCATAGTCGTTAATATCAGTATTAGCCTCAAAGCTAATTACGTAACCATCAATTTTGTTTTGAATTTCGAATACAACACTATTTGAATTACAATTCTCTATTTCAGTGTAATCGCTGAAATTCAAATACTCACTGAATCTGAAGGTTTCTTCAATCGAATCATAAAGTCGACTCAATTCATCATTGAATAGAGCAAGAATCTGATTACTATTTCGAGTTATTACCCCACTCTCACTTTCCTTTAATTCAAGAATTCTTTCCGATATTAACTCTTCCTGTAATTCAAGATTTCTTTCCGATATTAACTCTTCCTGTAATAATTCATATTCAAACGCTTCTTCCTTGCGCTCCTCTTCCGATTTAAACTCTGATGACATCTTTTGTATACCACAAAGTAAAGCTTCCTGAACAACATCTATTGAATGTAATATTTTCTTATAGGCTGATTTATCTATCAATTTATTGTGAGCGATATGATTTCGATTCGATTCAAATTTTTTGAACTCCTCTAGAAAACTTTCAGGCAAAAGAGGAGAGAAAATCGTTTGCCACCAATCACTATATACAACTTGCTGGCTTTGTATAATTTTATTCAAACTTTCCAAATTTAAATTGAGCTTAGATAGTTTCTTTATATTCTCTTCGGAAGACTCCCACTTCATCACTTTATTCGTTAATATGTCATGTAAATCCCCCGTATCTATAGACATCAAACGCTCATCTACATCCTTGAAATTATCAATGATTCCTTTGTAGCCAACAAATCTACTTTTGTGTTTTTCTTGAATTTTTAATGGTACAAGTTTCCACCAATGAATCCCAAATTTCCTATTCATTACCATTGTAATAAATTTTCTAGCTAAATTCTCAACCTTAAAAATTCTTGGGTATAAATCAGTTGCTAAAAATTCAGACTCAGCGTCATACAACCAAAATATATTTTTATGTTTAGCTTTGATAAAGTTTTTCACAATAACCTTTAATCGTTCAAGATCGTCTTTTTCAAAGTTAGGGCTGTAATTTTCACTTTGAATTAAAACCTCAAGTTCATAGCTTTTTCCATAGGTATTAAATTTGATACCTATTTCCCATATATACTCTTTAGAATGGAAATCAATAACATAAAGTGGTACTTCAGATAAGTTATCATTTGGACTATCTATAGACTCATCATCAATTACTCCTGATTCGAACAAAAAATTTTGAAATTCCAACATGTAACCAATGAAATCATCAATAACTCTTTCCTCTGCAATGGCCACGAATTCAACCAATTTCTCCAATATCTCATAACCTCCAGATTGAACTACTACCCAATTATACCACGGAAACAGCAAAAAGACTGCAACCTATCAGTCACAGTCTCTACGATTCCACCTTAATTCCTTCAAAGAAAATTACTGCAATGCATCCGGCTTCTGAATTTGTCGATATGGTCTAAAACTTGGTTCATGATAGCTCCATCAAACCGCTCTAAGTCCAATATCCAATAACTGATACATCTGTTTGCCATAGTGCTTATGGAGTAGATTAGCTTCGTTCTCAAACAAGCCATAAGGCTTGTTTTTTTGAGACTATTATCACAACTCTCCGTCTTCTCCAGCATCAAATTTCTGGAATCGACTATCACTATCTAAGCTATTTTTCTTTGGTAAGCTTTGAGTCGGAGGAGTAATGTTTGAAGTATCCCCCTTTGGAGTAATTCTTCCTGCTCCACCAGTACTATTTAAGATTTTATCTCTAACATTATCTCTAGAGCTTGTGTAGCCTTTTCCGAAACTGCTTGAGAAGTCTCTCTTAACGGATTGACCAGCATTCCTGAATTCATTTCCAACAACTTCTTTACCAGATTTAACAGTCTCTTTGAATCTTCTAGACACATTGCGTCCAGTTGCACTCACTGACTGACCAACAATCTCTCTATACTTAAGACCATGAGCTCTTCTATCTGCCATTGCATTCCAAGTACCTGCTACAGTACCAGCAGTAGCACCAGCAGCAGTTAAGGCACCTCGTCTGATATTGTTTGCAGTTGCTCCTACTGCACCTCCAGCATCCCTAAGACCGTTGATACCACTACCAACGCTATTCTTGAGGTGATTAAAGCCACTTTGATTTCGTCTGCCAGTAGTTGGATTATACCTACCTACAGCGAAGTTTCTAGCACCACCACCCATTTTTCTAGCAGCCATTGCACCAACAGCCATTGTAGCGACTCCAGCCTTAGTTCCACTTGAAAGATTAGTATCAATACCTAGCCAGCGTTCCAAAACTTTTGAGCCTTGAGAAACAGCAAGATAAACACCAAGGTAAACCGCAATCGTCGCAATGGCATGTTGGAATGGATCCAATCCGTCATAGAAACTTCCACCTAGAGTTTTCTTAGCAGCAGCAGACGCTCCTGAACCTAGATTGAGTTTCACTTCGCTATAAGTAATTAAGAACCATTGAGCTACTTTGACGAATAATAGTTGGAACCAGATGGCAGCAATTCCTGTCATAACTTCCTGCCAAACTTCCAAGATTCTCATACTATTTCCAACTGTTGCATAAGAAACAAGTGGTGAGATAATTACTGTTATAAGCGTTTTGAAAATCACTCGTACAGTAGTCACTAGTAATCCAATGAGTAGAAGTAAAATGATGATTTGCTGAGTTATCAGTGCTATCCAGTCAACCTTATAGCGAGCGTAAGTCGGCAAAAAGGCTGTATTATCAAAACCAAGGAAATAACCTGATTTTGACGTAGTGACTCGTGCATAAGCTATCTTACCATCTGCATAACGAATGGTGTTGAGCGTAGATCTCATTACATCAGAGAATCCATTGTAGGGTGAATTTGCCTGGTCCTCCTTCAAGTCTTTTTCCTCTTTCCAACCAGTAAAGAACAGTTTACTGGTTTGAAGAAGGGCTGTTACTGGGTTAGACATCGCAACACCATTTTTAACCTGTTGCCCCCAATCAACCGAACCGTCTTCTCGTATTCCTAACATCTTAGGTAGCGACGATACTCGTCCTTCACGTCCAGAGTAATACTGCAACATGGCTTTATTGGTTGGGCCATAAGTTTCAGTAAAATTGGTGAACCAAATATTACCATCTGAAATGGTATTCCAGTTTTTATCACCCGCTATAAAATGAGTATCTTCATTATAGCCTAACTTATCTGTATCAAAATCCATTGCATACAGCATTTCGAGGTCAACCGTATTGTTCCGAAATGGGGTTACAGAAAGCGAAACACTCTGACCACTGCCAGTTATGTCATAATAGGCTAGTCCTACGGTATCCTTCGCTATGGCACTACCAAATTTTGAAGCAAACACTGGAAGTGAAGCAACAGAGAAAGTTACCAGAATAATGTGATTGAAGAATTCTCGATACCTGAAAGGTGCTCCTGCAATTGCCATTATAAGTCGAATGAGCGTTACCAGAACAAATAATGAAATCCCAACGATTTGAAGCCACTTATAAACTTGACCAACAAAGCTATCGGATTGACTAATATAGTCAAACATCCCGAATAACTTAAACATGTTGAGGTAGGCTTTCTCAATCGCATAACTAAAACTATAGATACCTTTTGAAAGCATCTCGGGAATAAAGCCAAAAGCTATAAATACCCCAGTTGTTGGGTGGAGGTATTGGTCCCACTGTGCATAAAAGGATGCCAATAATAGCTCTTTATCTTTGTCACCTCCCCAACCTTTAGAACCAACTTCATTAGGCCAATCTTTCGATTGAGAGATCATATCTGATAGGGATGGCCAGACCTTCCCTTGTTCAATCTCAATTGTTGCTTCTGCACCCATAGGTTATCCCTCCTTGTTTTCAGTTTTTTCAGCTGAAGTTTCAGTAGAAGGAGATGTTGGAGTTGCAAATGCTGTTGTTGTCGGTTCAGATGTAACTACCCAACCTTGAGTAGCTGATGGTTTTTTCTTAACATTGAAAGTAACACGACGAACTGTCGTTTTTTGAGCCTCATCCGTTGTACCAACAACGTATGTAACCTCATAGGTATCCTTCTCATTCTTAACGAGTTCAACTTTCTCCAACATTGTGCTAGAAACAGTTGCTACCTCTGGGTTAGTAAATTTAGCGTCGTTATTATCCAAGTAAGCCTTAAGCTTATCCTTGTCTCCTGAATAATAGTATGACAAGAAATAACGAGCCATGACATCAATCTCATGTTCATGATCTTGTATCATTGTAAGACGCTCAACTTTATCTGTTGTGGCCACAAGTTCTTTCTTCACGCGCGTAAAATTGCTATTATAGACCATTAGCATCAACAATAAGAATACCGACAAGGTACAAGAGCCAATAGCCAAAATCAATGGCAACTTACTTGGTGGTCCTACTTCTTCATCTTCATACACTCTGCCTGTCTTCTCCTTCCGTTTCTTGGCTCCAGCAACTGACTGTTTATGCTTATCTTTATTCGACATAAGACGATTTGGAAGTTCTCCTTCAATCGTTCCAGGTTTTGGATAGGGTGGCATATCAACTAGAGACAAGCCAAGACTTTCAGCATAACATGGAAGTAACCCCATTGGACCACTGAAAAAGTTAGAGATACCTTCATATGTTGTCTTCTCAAACCGTTTATCACGGTGTGCTTCTTCGATGAGTGGGGTAACGAGTTCCTTATAATCTTTCGTAATAACAAAAGGGGTAATCTGAGGTTGTCCTTCAATACTAGGGACTCCCGTAGTTGGTCGTGTGACACGACCATTTTGTTCCATCGGTTGACTAGCAAGGGCAATTCCTTTTAAGGTAAATTCAGAATAACGCTTTTTGATTTCTCGAAAAAGTAATTCTGCTTGTTTAAAAGTTAGAAATGGTAGACTTTGAGCGATACTTTCCTTTTTATTACTAGGGAAATATTCAGTATCTAAGTCATCAATGATATCCGCTAACTCTTCATCCTTTTTAGGATTTGCATTTCCTTTCCACTCAATATAAAGAAACAAGGCATCGGGAAACAATACCTTGCGATTCCCCTTTATGGTTAGTAATTCTTTTTCCATAAAGTATACCTCTTAAAGACTTATTTAGGTTGCCAAAGATAACTAACAACTGAAACGAGTGCTGAACCAACACATAGCGCGATTGCAGTCCACATGAGTCGGTCAAGTGCTATACTTCGTTTCTTATCACCCATCATCATCAAGATACATGATACTAAACCACTTAGTATTGCTAACCCCGGAAATACGAGACGCAACATACCTGAAAGATCATTAATCGTATTAGTTGCTTCATTAGCTGGGTTAGCAGCATTTCCTCCAGTTTGCTCCGCAAAAGCAAGGGATACAGAGTTTAACGTCAACAAAGCAGTCATTCCTAGTGTTGATGCCTTTGTCTTAACCTTGTTCAAAAATGTGTTTTCTTTCAAAACAGCCTCCTTAAAAATTTAATATCTGTAGTCTACAATATTCCATCTACGAGTCACAACCTAGTGACACCCCTTAAGAAGTAAGCAAATAGTTACCATACTCCTCTGGAGGTATCCGTTTGACAGTAATATGTGTCTGACGCCTATCTTGAACTGTCTTTCTACCTGAGTTACCATACGCAAACGTTCCTGGTGCATGTCCAGATAAAGACACATCAACCATAAAGTAATCTTGTGGCTTTCGCCCAAGGAAATACAATTGCTCAAAGATTTCATCAGTTAATACTTCATCAATAGTTCTCTCTAAAGGCCTTGCTCCATCTTCTGGGCTAACACCGACACTACTGAGATATTCATAGAAGTATTTTTTGCCATCGATAGTTTGGTCACCATCCATAACATCCTCATAATTAATAAGGATATGATGCTCTTTAAACCAACTGCTCTCATGTACAGCCATTTTTGAATAGACAATCTTATCAATGGTTTGTTTCGTCAAGATATTAGTCACTTCAATTTTCCAACGGTTGATAAATTCAGGACGTTTAAAGATCTTGATTAACTCGTCTCTCATGTCCTTCATGAACTCTTTATAGTCAGTCTTGTTCATTTCTGTAAAGGTCTGACCAGAGGTGATATATTTATCTTTTATTCGCTTATGCCCCACGTTTGATGTTGCAATGATAAACGTATTCTTAAAATTGATTTTTCGTCCACGTCCGTCAGTTAAATGCCCGTCATCAAGCATTTGCAAATATAAAGCCCAGACATCTGGATGAGCCTTTTCTAACTCGTCCAATAGTACTAACGAGTAGGGATTCTTCTTAATTTTTTCCGTTAAGTCACCTTTTCGCTCGTCATTTCCTATAAGACGAACAACAGCATTATCAGTCATGTATTCTGACATATCCAGCCGAATCATCGCTTCTTCACTACCAAACAGTTGTTTTGCTGCTTGTTTCGCCAATTCAGTTTTACCTGTACCTGTTGTTCCAAGTAGAAGAAGAGTTCCTAGAGGTCTTCGCTTGTTCTGCCCACCCTGGATACCTTTATACATAAGGCGTGCTATAGTTCGAATCACATGGTCTTGCCCCTTAACAACAGCACGCATCCCTTCCGCAAAATCCACTGGAGTTGAGGACGTGCGTAGGAGACTTTCCATTGGAATACCTTTTTTACGGTGAATGACACTCGCAATATCTTTTAAGGTAATCTCTGATTTCCCATCGATATTTGCAGTCGCTGAAGCTTCATCAATAATATCAATAGCTTTATCCGGAAGCATTTTATCCGTGACATAACGAATAGATAATTCTACTGCTGCCTTAATGGCATCAGTAGGAATCTCAATATCAAGTTCTCGTTTATACTTGGAACGACGTTTTTTCAAGACCAAAATAGATGCCTCTTTGTCCAGTTCATCAACGTAAACTGGTTGCAGACGTCGTTCCATCGCTGGATCTCGTTCGATAATCATAAACTCATCAGCTGTAGTGGCTGAAATAAGATAGATTTCCCCACGAGATAAGGCTGGTTTCAAGCTATTAGCGACGTCAAGGGCACTTCCCTCAACCCCAGTTCCCATAATGGTATGCACTTCATCAATAAAGAGGATAAACTCATCTTTATGAGCCATAAACTCTTTAATCAATCCGTCCATTTTGGCAATGATGTTCACCTCTTTACCTGTATGGTCAAATTCTTTCCCTTGGATAGCAGATAATTCTAGTTGCTTAACCTGCTTACCTTGGAAACGTGTTGGGACGTGGGCTTTCTTGTTAAGAATATCCGCACAAATTCCTTCTACAATAGCTGTTTTACCTACACCAGCTTCACCAATTAGTACAGGAGAATTTTTTTCTAATCGATTCAGTGAGATAAAGACTTGTCTGATTTCATCTGGTCTACCCCAAGCCACAAAATCTTGACGCTTGGGTCTGATTTTCTCAGTAAGGTCTGTTGTGTATTTGTCAATATAAGGAGTCTTACTAAGATTATGGTTAGTCCTCTCCTTCATCTATTTATACTTCCTTCCTAAACGTTCTGCAGCCTTATCCATTAAGTAGCGACGGTTTTTCGAGCCATCATCTCTCAACTCTGGGTAACAGTTCTTATCAATTGGATAATAACGTTTCTTTGTCCGACGGTGTGCATGAATAAATTCCCAGAACTTATTTCCACCAGACGAAGAAGGGATCATCCAATAAATCGTTAAAGTCATTGTACAGAGTAAATTGATTAGGAACTTCAACTCCTGCCCTCTAGGGAAAAATATATCCCTGAATTGTAGCGGAAAAACAAAACTCCCTACTATAATGAAGGCTTTCATTACCGGAACACCGTAGTACTTTACCTGCGTGTAAAGACCACGAGGCAGTCCCCAGTTCCCCTCTTGTTGTTGGTTTTCTTCTTGATTCATCCAGTACCTCCTAGAAGTCAATATCCATCATTGGTTGAATATTACTTTCAAAATAAAGGAAATAACGGAATTTCTCAGTCAAAAGCTCCACTTGATCCCTCTGAATACAAATAGAACCTTTCTCTCCAAAATCAATATCCAAAAGGTCCGTACATTCAATACGGCATTGGTTTAAGTGTGTCTTAACTACCTCAATGGATGTTTCAGAGTCATGATGTACGTTACTTGAGACAAAACTACGAAAGTTCTTCCAACCAACTTCTTTATCAATGATTTGATGTAGGCGTTCTAAACCGTCTGCCCATTTCCCTCTAAAAATTTGAAGGGGTTCATTCATAGCGTTACCTCGCTGGTATTTCATCAATAGGCAGTCCTGGTTAAGTAAATAGCGTTGTTCGTCAATTGTCATAATCGTTAATAAAGTCCTTTCTTTCCTTTTTATATTTATTCCCCAATATCTTGTTTTACTGAGCGAACTGGTGAATTAAACTTGTAAGTACCATTCTTAACTGCTTTGATATTTTTTTCAATCTGTTCAATGATTGTCTGAACATAAGCAGCATTTTCACGCGCTTTCGCTCCGTCCTTCTCTTTAGAGTCCATACTTTTCTCGATAGCTTCCATATCACTCTGCTTATCGGTTAACTCGTTACCGACCAAGTATTCTGACTCACGCTTCAACTGCTCCAATGTCTTAGTATCTTCCTTGACACTGTCATCAAGTGTTTTTGCAGAAGCCAAGAGTTCTTTTCGTTGACCTTTTTGATATTTCAACTCCTCTTCAAAAATATTGAGGGCAAACTTCTCACGAGACAAATTCTTGACATATTTGTTTTTGAGAAGTTCATTTTGAGGAGTTACAAAGAAATCAACGTAGTTCTTATTCCCTTCCTTATCTTTTTGTTTATTCTGCTTAGAAACTGAAGCGTCATTAGAACTTGATGATAAGTAGTCATTGTATTCTTGAACGTCAATCTTGAGACTGTTTGAGTTCGGTGTCTTATTTGTCGCACGAATAACCATGAGCGTATAATCTGAAGGCACATTACGCATGACCAGATACACCTTATCTCCGGTTAACGGAATGACTTCTAAGGTCACTGCTTCAGGATTCTTAACACTACTTGGCAAGAAAACCTGCCAATCAAGATTTTCAGTATTAATCCCTTTTTTAATAGCACTAGTAGCATCTGATGTTGTTAACTCCATAACGACCAACCCATTTGAAGAGGAGTAAGTCATAGAGGTTGCTGTGATGCTTCCAAGGCCATTACCAAATGATTGTGTTGCCTGCAGTTGTGACTCTAAGTAAGTAACTCGGGTTGGAGAGAAATAAGCAGTTGTAGCTGTCCAGACCATAGTTCCCAGTAATGCATAGCTAATGATTAACGTTCGTTTTAACCGATGTCGCCTCAAGTAAGAAAGAACTCTGTTACTCTCCCAGAAGGACTTGATCCTATTTGCTGCTCTAATCGGAAAATACCGCCAACCTTCCAGCTCTTCGAGCCCCTGTGTATTTTCATAATCTTTAAATTCTACCATGAAGCCATGATAGGCTATTTTATATTGGTGTCGCAACCTAGTGACATAGGTTGACTTTTGAGATGAAATTACTCTTATTCTGGTTTCCTTGCCTTGAAATAACACGTCCAATAGGCTATACTAAAAATGTGTTTAGGAGTACTCCTAAACACAGTCATTGTTTTTCCCTTCGGGGAATTTTATGGAGAGGTTGCTTTTCTCCTTCTTCTCCATATCTTCTTTTTCATAAAACGTCATTGTTTTTTGAAAATATTGTTGTTGTAACCATTGGGACTTCCTGTTGTCTCAATGGTTTTTTTCTATTCAAAATAAGTTCCGTTGACAACAAAAAAGAGGCAGCCCACAATGGACTACCTCTCTTCCCAAGAGAAATTTCTCTGGAGAAGAAAAACAATGACTATTTTTAGTTTAACAGCGAGGGGAGAAACCTCAAAACACTAAAAACAGAAAGGATAGTTATGCTTGGGGAGGTCCCTGATTCATAACTAATAGAAGTTAATAGATTATGTTAGATACGAGAGGAGAAATCTCGTCTAACCTTACAACAACAATGGTTGGGTTAAGGAGAGGGAAGAAACCTCATTCCTTAACCTTGATATAAGTATATCATAACAGGTCTTGTATTCGAAGCTCAGAGGACCCTTTATTTCACTTTTTTTTATTTTTTCAACCAAATTTCGTAAATGCTAGCAACTAGATTTAACGGTAAGCAAACTGTCTTATCAGAATGGTCTATCTAAATAAAAAAACACCATCCTAAAATGGTGTCTATACTATTATTTCTGTTTACCAAATAAACTTTCTGCTTTGTTACGAGACATCTCAATAAGTGTTTGCGATAAGAACAGGCTGACAATAATCATATACCCTGAGCTCTGTCTTAACAGCCCAGTTAATACTAAGAGTGCTAGAACTAAACCAACTAATTTCAATTGTTTCTCAAAAACAATAACTCTCTGTTGACGTTCCTCAAAAGATATCTCCAACTTGCCTATCTTTCTCATATTCAAGTAGACAATAACAAAGGTTACCGCCATGCAAATAATAGCTCCTAAAAGCGTATCGCCTAAAAAATGCCCCAATGTTCCTATTGAAAAATCCATTTGTCTACTATAGTCTCCTCTTTATCTATTTCATAGGGCTATTATATCACTCTTATAACTCTTTTGCGAGACCAGAGGAGTTATCTCACTTAAAAGCTGCATCATTTTAGAACTCCTTCAACTCTTCAAGGACAGCATTTAAGTCCTCTTTTTCCACTATTTCTCCAGGTTCTACTTTCTCTCCTGGCAAAACATAATCATGGATCTTGCCATTTCGTCGGATAATACTGATTTTATCCCCCTTGATAAACCCTCTTTCTATTGCTTCCATTACTTCATCATATGTCATCATTTTATATACCTCCTATTTTCTACAATATAACTATTCGTAAAAAAAATCAAAAAGCAACAAAAAAAGCACTTAAAGTTTAAAAACTTTAAGTGCTATCTTCTTTCTATTCTTCTGTAGGTCCTAAGTCGAGATAGAGAATATCTCGCTTAGTAGCATACTCTAGCGCATGCTCATCAGCCTCAAACAAATCTGAAGCTAGAAACCTTTTCGTAAAGACGAAACCGTCTTTACGCTTAAATGTTGCTGTATAACTATGTTTAGTCATTATTTTTCTCCTATATTTAATATTCGTACTGTCCTTTAACTCCACTATAGAGCCAGTAAACAGCTTGACTATAGCCTTGCTGAAGGGTAGAGTTAGCATCCTCCATCAAGTCCCTCAAGGAATAAAATCCTCTATAACTATCTAATGCAGATTCTAACATACAGAAAAGATAGGTTGGCATATCTTTTGTTCCCCAAGCTAGAAGGTCCAAAAGACTTAGATCGTCTCTTATTTCCTCTGGGAATCTGTTACAGAAATTGCTTGTGGAAAAGTTACCACAAGCGTTAGCCCGTTGTAACATGGTTAAGCGAGCTTCCAACATCCGAATATCCGATTCTTGAAAGGCTGCGGCATGTTCTACTGTAACAACTAGCTTGGATAACCCAGGATTTATTTCTTCAACATCATAATAAAGTGAAGATTCAAACGGGATTTCAATAGGAGGAAGATTAGATACTCTCTCTCGATTCAAAACCACGTTTTTAACTGGTCGGTATCGCAAACTGTGTTTCATTTCCATCTTATTGCTATCAATAATCGCTGAAATTCGATCATTGATTAAGTCTGACGGAAAGCCAGCAAGATTACAATTATTTTGAGTAAGTTTCTCAATATAATACAATCCTTGATGCATTACTGTCATTGTTTTTTCCCCTTCTCTATTCAAGCCATTACAACATCCTCAAGACCAAGCTCTTTGAGCCCTTCTTGAGTCTCACTATTGCTTTCAGTTGTCTTCAATTTGATGACAACATTCAGCCCCATATCACGTGCTTGCAACAATGCTGAAGCAAGTGCTGGTTCGGGTTTTCCCTCAACGAAAAGGGTTTGAACCTTACGCTCCTTCATTTCCAGAATTCTCTTAATATAAAAACAAGAGAGTTCCAAAAATGAATAAGATTGAGCGTTATCAATCCGAGGGAAAGTTGTAACGCCTTCAAGAAGGTCTTTAGCAAAAAGATCCGCAAAGACCTCTTGAGTTTTTTTGTTTTTGTAGATATAAATCTTTTTTGTCATTGTTTTTTCTCCTTTATTTTACAAACTAGATTGTCATAACTTCTCTACTTAACAGAGGGAAGCTCCTCAACACGACTTAAGAAAGAAAGCAACTCCTTGCGTGTGTTGATGTCTTCAACATCTTCTGTTACTGGCGTATCGTAAGTAATATGATACTCACCATTATCCCAGCTCTTAAAGACAGAAGACTGGCAGAACTCAATCTGATCATCTTCTACCTGATAGACCAGGTTAGCCATATAGCCATTACCAAAGTAATAGCGATGGAATACAACCTTACGATTGTTTCCCAAACGCACCAAAACTTCTGGATTTTGGCGTTTATATTGGGTTGGTTTAATGAAGAACCCAAATTGTGACCTTAAACTAGTCATCTTTAAGTCTTCCATTGCCACCAACGCCTCATCACAAGAAATAGGCATTAACCCACTTTGTTCTAACAAGGTATTGATAGCAACCATTCCATCCTTCTTGATAAAAAGATGGCTATTCCCAGTTTCGTTCAAAAACTGATGCAAGGTCATTCCTGAGAATGAACCATTAACCTCTAACAGTTTTTTTCCTAGTAAAAGTGTTGTTGGTACAAATGTTGTCATTGTTTTTCTCCTCCATAGAAAAAGAGGAAGGTGTAGCCTAGGGCTACTACCTTCCTCTTTCTCTTCTATGTACGATATACGATGTATATTGTACGGTGTAATGTGTTTTTTGTGGCTCACCACTGCATCTCATCAAGTTCACTTGGGGTTAACTTACGGCCCAAATTTTGCTCAACACGCGCAGCCCAGACAAGATTACCATTCTTGATCATTTCAATCTCCTCTGGTGTCTTGTATGGTTTATCCGGTAAGCCTAGCGACCTCCAATCCTCTTTGAATCGTTCAACTATTCTCATGGTTAGTCTAATCCTCCCTTCAAAAAGCGGTCAATGAGTCCCTGAGATGCTGCTGTATTAAAAATCACTCGGTTAGTGTTTCCAATACGACTGCCTCCATACCGACTAACATAAAAGTCTCGAAGAGCTGTCTTTGAAATCAGCATCATAAACCCCTCAAAGCCACGATTGAAAGCGTCTTGTGCTACATAAGCAAGCAAGACACCTGCAATCCCTTGGTTTCTCTTATCCATTCGCACCTCCAGCTTATGGATAAAATTGTAATAATCAGTAGGCTCAGGAGTGAACTCAATCATTCCAGAAACCTCACCTTGAATTACAAAACCACTGGTAATTGCATTGGGAGAACTTATGGCCGTCCAATCAAATTCAAAGCCCTCTGAAGTCAAATCAGATAGCGTCGGGATATCTTCTTGACTGAAGTCCCAAAAGAATGTTTCTCTCATTGCCATCTTCCTCTCCAATATGTCTTTCATACTCATTATAACACCTTTCCTGTGATACTTGTTGCTAGAGCTAGCTCTTGATCATAGACTCCCTCTAACTCTTTCAGATAAGACTCGGAATAATCTCCAAGGTCTTCATCTGTTAAGAGTTCAGTGGTTATCCCTTTACCTGGGACATTGCAAGTCATAACGGTTGCTTTATAAATAAAGTTCACACCAGACTCTGCATCTACATAATCAAAAGTGGCAGACATTGGGATATCGCTAAGAGTGCTATCTTGCTTTAAGATGTCAGTCAAAAAGCTATCGATATTCTCTCGAATATTCCAGTTCCCACAAGCTGTAAAAGGAAGTGTCACTGAGACAAGTCCTTCTTCAGTTGTGATACAATCTGCTTTTCTTGGATGACCTTTTAGAGTCGTTGGGGTCCAAGCTTTTTCATTGATTACTCTATGAGTAGCCACAAGCACCTCTATATCCGTTAATGTTGGTGCGGAAATAGTTACCTTGCCAAAGGCATGAGAAATATTCCCCATAGTTTTCTCCTCTCCTAGAAACAACGCATTCTTCCGTTATCTCTGAAAGAATAGTAATTATCCTTCGTTACGATAACATGGTCTAAGACCTCCATTTCAAAGAGCTTTGCAGCATCCTCAAGGGCCTCAGTAACATTAATATCGTTACTTGAAGGATATACACTTCCAGAGGGATGGTTGTGAGCTACCAGCACGTAGCGAGCTAAATTCTTCACTGCATAGTGAAAAATCTCTCTTGGACACGCCATACTACGATGAACGCTACCGATGAAAACTACTCGCTCCTCGATAACGTTACAATGCACATCCAAGTACCACACTACAAGATGCTCTTGTTTCTTATGTCCATAGGCTTTTTGGATACTTTGAGCAAAATATCCAGTCCCAGTGACACAAGTTGGCTTTTCTTCCTCACCTTCTGAACGTTTGAAAAGTTCAAGCATTGAAAGAAAGGCAATAGCATCTCTCTGAGTTAATCCATAATGTTTTAACTCAGAGAGACTTAACTCACAGACCTTCTTAAAATCTCCTTGCAATTCAGAATACAAGGCATCGACCTTTTCTGAAGGAATCCAGTGAGTGAAAGCCTTTCTAAACAGCTCTCTATCACCAAAGTCTCTAGGATGCCTTACTTTTCTCCTAGTAATTATTTCAGTCATTGTTTTCTCCTCTCTTGTTAAACAACAAGCCATTCAGCTTGTAGTTGCATTGCGACTGCTACTGTTGTTGTTACTTTAAAGAGCAAACGTTCTTGTTTATCCCTTGCAACTACAACAGCAACGTCACCCTTATAGATAACCGAAATGGTACTTTCTCGAGGTAGCGTATTGGTCAAAATCATAATTCTATCCATAACTACCTCCTCCTAGGCTGGTGCTACTACCCACATAGAGCGGATAGCTTGCACTTTTCTATTTGTTTCTGCACGGTCTAAGCGACAATCGCTATCAAACTTAGTACCGTAGACATCTTCGTATACCTCTCGCATACGTTTGCCCAGGTCCTCAATATGAGACAATTGTGCTTTCGAAGCGCGTGCATTGAGGTCAGCCATGTAGCGATTATAGACTTTTCTAAAAATCGCATTCAGTCTGCTCTCGTTTTCTAAGTACCATTTAAGAGAGTACTTCTTGTAGTGCTCTTGCAACCACTTCGCTTTTTCAGTATTTTCAGTCATTTGTTTTTCTCCTCTAAAAAAATGGCCCTAGGACCATTTTTCTTCTTTCCTTGTTGTTAATATCATGCAATAGCATTCGCCTTCATAATTAAGGCTCGACAAATTGCACGACGTTTTGCACGAGATGCAAACAAATCCACAAATTCCTTATAGTAATGAATATCTTCATTCGTATAGGACTTACATGGACGTTCGTCATCATACACGATTAGCCATACTCTTTCCCCCTCTTGCTTTTCACTCATGGTGTTAATCCCCATGAGTTCAAGCTTTTCAAGATCTTCAAGAGTCGCATAGCTAATGCTAGTGCGATACCCTAATTTTATGAGAATACTATTGATAACACCCATAGGCTTTGTGTGGGCCTTTGGTTTTTTTACTCCCTCTTTATAACAAATTATCTGTATCATTTTTTCTCCTCTCAACTTCGAAACAGATGCTGAATCCCTTCTACAAAGAGAATGGGAATCAGAAACACAATAGCTACAACTAGCTTAAAAACTAGCTTATTGCGTAATAAATGGCATAACGCAATATAAGCTAGAATAGCTATAAATCCGATAAACAACCACTCTGGGAGTGTTTGATTAAAGAATTCATACCATACTTGCTGTTGTTGGCTATAGCTTAGATTCGTATTGAAAAGCTCGGTAATTTTATCTGTCATTGTTTTTCTCCTTAATATAAAAAGTGGTCTTTTGACCACCTTTCTACTTTTCTATTGTTGCTGGGCTTGTTGTCGTTGTTTTGCAACAAAGTCTGATAAGGCTTTAAGTTGAACAGTCAACCCTTTGCTTTCGCCTAGTTCAGACCACTCTAGCAACTGACTTTCAGTAGCCCCTAGAGATATTGCAGCGTCTTCACCACGAGCAACCATTTGAATCAGTTGATCATCGTTACAAGCATTTGCTTTTGGCCCTTTTGTCTCTAGTGTTGCAGTTTCACTCTTTTGAGAAGGGACTTCAGTTACTTGCGATACACTATCACTTGCAACTTTGTTAGCTGATGTCACCTCACTTAGTGATGTCTGTTCACTACTACTCAAAGAAGTAGCAAGTGACACAGACTTGACTGTCTTTCCATAGCGAGCACCTGTTGGCTTGCGAGGTGTTTTCGCTTGGGCAGACTGATAATTATGGTTACTTTCATAATTACCAGTTTGTTGAACTGATTGCGAATGATTTGGCACATTGTCCATATCTAATTCCTCGCTATCAGCCTCAATACCCAGCAAGGTTTTCACCTCGTATCGACGTAGGTAAGTCACCTGAGCTCCTAGATTCTTTATGTCATTGACATTATAGAATACCGGAACCGACTCAATGTCGTAAGAGACACCACTTTCATGAAGTAGTGTCGTCACAACTTTGATCCCATTGGCATTACCAAACGGGATATGTTTGGTTTGCTGAGTCAACGTCAAGCCGAACTTGTTAAGAGCTGGACGTACAGCCCCTAAAATCTCTGATAGAGGTGCGAACTTAAAGTCAACGTTCTTAAACGTGACTCTACTTGTTGCCGTTACAGTACTAAACTCAGCTTGAGCCTTGGCCAAAGCTTCATATAGTGGAGCCATAACCTCTGGCTCCGGTTTAGAATGGTCTTTAGCTTGTTCAGCCTTTTGCCATTCTAACTGCATTTCCGCCTTAGCTAAAGCTACTTTAGCTTCAATAAGCTCGGCTACTAAGGTTTTCTCATTTGGTGTGTTCAACATAGTTTCAGTCATTGTCTTTCTCCTTCATTTTAAAAAGTGGCCTTTAGACCACTTTATTTCCTATTTATTATTGTTGTAAAAATTCTGCCACTGTTTTTGCTGTTACTAACGACTTATTCGTTAAACAGTAATCACAGTGCCCACATCCTTCGACAGACTTATGTGCCAAAGCATCTTTAAGTGCTTCAACATGTCCATAGAAGAGGTCTCTCCCCATTTCAATGATAGTATCATCGATCAGAATTAACTCCTTATCTGGAACAGGTTCTTTTGAAACTGCCATAATATAAGGTGTAAACTCATAACCGTAGGTTTGCTTCAGCAACTCCTGATATACGTACATTTGTAGCGTATATTGATATTCAACAATGTTATAGAGAAGAGACTTCGTGTAACGATGAAGTGTCGTCGAATATTTTTCCGACTGAAGACTCTCCATCGTTTTCAAATCAACGAAATAACCGCCTGAAAGATTCAGACTATCAATTTTACACTTGAAGGGAATCCCTTCTAACGTACCAGTGATAATCCGTTCTTTCTCCACCATCTCATCATCCGTACCATGATACAAACGATTAAAAAGCTCCTCTTTTTCTAAAGCAGCAATCATCTTATCTGCTTGTTTGAAAGGGGCTTTTACTTGGCCAGCGGTTTTCCCTCGTTGACTAATTATCTTATCTCGATTCCTTTCCAAAAAAACTTCATGAGCTTCTCTAGTCTCAAAATAAGAATGGACATAATTACCAACAAGTAGGCTTTCTGTCTCTGTTTTCTCAGGCCAAAAGCCCAAGTCAACGACTTCCTGCCTTAAGGGACATTTGATGTACTCCTTCAAACGAGAAGTAGACATGTAATGCCTATCTTGGTAGTAATTATCCTCTGTCAATGGAGGTAGAATTGCTACTTCTTCTATCATTTTTCTCCTTTCATAAACAAAAAGAGCCCAGTATACTGAGCACTTATTTCTTTTATAAACTATGTTTGATTAGAAAGGAATATTCTCAAACATAGTCGGGTCCATAGCTTCTCCACCTCCAGGAAAGCCACCTTCTGCAGGTCCAAAATCTGGACTTTGTTGAGAAGAGGTGTTGCTATGACGAGGCTGTAAGTTGTCAAAGTTTGACACATTAACCTCGGTCACATATACACGCTGACCTTGTTGGTTTTCATAAGAACGAGTTTGCAACCGTCCTTCAACGGTCACAAGATACCCCTTCTTGATCCAGTTTGAGAAATTCTCTCCCTGCTTCCCCCAAATAACTAGAGGGAAAAAGTCGCTTTCTCGCTCCCCATTTTGATTTTTGAAATCACGAGGGCAAGCGATACGAGCAGTCGCCACCGCCTTGTTCGACGGTGTGTAGCGAAGCTCCGGATCTGAAACCAAACGACCAGTAATAATAACTTTGTTAATCATAATTTTCTCCTTTGTTATTGTTTAACGACCATAATGAAGACCACCTAAAGTGTCCTCATACTCTACCCACCAATCTGCTGGGTCTTGAGACTCACGTAATTCCCTTCCAGTGGGATTACATAAGTCGGTATTTCCTTTTTCGTTTCTGAAGGTTCTTGAAAAAATACCTTCAGTTGAAATTTCAACAAATTTTGCCATGTTTTTCTCCTTTTTCTAAAAAGCTCTAGAACACTAATTCAATTTCCATCTCAACAATTTCCGCTTCAGGCTCTTGCTGAGAAACATACCCTGATTTACCAAGGTATTCCTTATACCCCCTCTTAGTCCAATGACTACGTGGGGAAACTCTCTCAAGTTTTCCTTTAACATGATCATTTGACCAAGAGGTCTTAGGGGCTATAAAACCACTAATTACACCATCAGCCCATTCACTAGGACTAATCATATAATTCATCTCATCGTAAAATGTTTTACGATTTGCGGTTTTCTGTTGTTTGCGTGCTGCTCTATAAGTAGAGCTTGTTTTGAAAGAATTTCTCATTGTCTTTCTCCTTATAAAATATAACTTGTTGTTGTAAAGTGACCTTGGAAAGCCTCGAACACCTGTTCGTAGACTTTCCTCCGTATGCCGACCATTTAGATTTGGGAACACCTGTTCCTCACCTCTAAACATCGAGATGTCGCCTTCCTTTTTTGTCCGTCTACCCAAACTCAAAACAAAAAAAGCATAACAAAGAAGCCGGCAAGCCTTGTCTCAAAAAACAAGGATGCGCGTGCCTATGGCAAACCATAGGATAAACTTCTCGTTATGCTTACTTGCTAATAACGTTTGTTGTAGCCTTTCAAAGTCAGAAAAGCAATTTCTCGTACGTGTTGATGAGCGTTAAACCTCTTCTTTCTGTCTGATGGCTTAACTGATAGCTAAAAGCGAGTACGCTCCCTTTTAACCCCGTATAAAACATGGTATGCCGATTGCTGGGACAGAACCAGTAATGACATCTCCTCCTCCATGTTTCCTCTTTTCTTTAGTCACGTGACCAAAGGTTCACCGTTTGAGGTGGTGAAAAAAAAAGACATAAATTAAACAATTTATGTCTTTAGTATAGCAAACGCATGAAAAAATAGCAACTTTAGATTAAAGGTGACTTACAGTAAAATAAAAAAAAACACCTAAAAGGTGCATGATATACATTTTATGCTTTAGTCCCATATCAAATAGAACAGTAACAAAACCATGTACTTTAAAGGTTAACCTTCCTCTAAGTTTTAGTACCATGTCAAATAGAACAGTAACAAAACCGACAGCGGCACCGATATTAGCCCAAGCAAGTTTTAGTACCATGTCAAATAGAACAGTAACAAAACCTCGACATGGACCAGCTCCCGACCTTCTTGCCTTGGCTTCCGGTTAGGCTATCTGGTATTTACAAGGTTATTCATAATTACCTTGAAGGTTCCTAAATAAACCTTTTAGTCATTATAACATATTTATCATTTGAGGCAAGAAATCAAGCAATGAACCCGATATCACTTTTTCTTATGTTTAATCTTGTTCAGTTTAAGGTCTTTGAAAGAGAGTTTATTCTCTAAAATAGCCACAAATTCATATGGAGCATTAAACATAATTTCAAAGCCTTTTTGTTTACGCTGGTCAAACCAAGACATCTCTTCTGGGTTATAATCCTTACGGGATTGCAAGGATTTGAAGTCCTCTTGATAAAGAGTAAAGGTATCACCCAACATCAAGATCTGATTAGCAATCCGTCCAAAACGGTTCTTTCGTGCTTTTTTTACCTTATGCCAGATATAATGTTTTTGGTCTAGAAGTTTCTTATAGGCTGAGTCCTGCACCCATACTCTCTTCCCTTTTTTCGGAACACCATTTTCATCGTAGTTGTCTGGGTTTAAGGCTCTACGCTTACTTTCTATAGCTCTATCCAACTCCGCCAACCGTTTACTATACCCAAAATCATTGGAGAGGTCATAAACAATAGTCTCATTATCACGCGCAGCTGTAATCGCCATCTGCTCTACAGATAACTTGATTTCCACGTTTCCTTTATTTGGTAGCTCATGGTCCAATCCATAAGGAACACCATCAAAAACTAATAAGATACTGTATTTCCAAATATTTCCCTTAACAAGAGTTCGCTTAATAGCATATAACGCTAATTTTTGGAATTCTAGTGCATAGGCAACCTTAATCTCTTGTTCTCGGCGAAAAGCAAAAGGGATAAACAGCTTGTCGTTTCTGCCTTTCCCAGTCTCAAAGAATACCCCTTCATCAGTCACGTTGTTATTGCATTTACGGTACCATAAAGTCGTAAAATTCGTTAAGCGACCAATTGATACATGGTTGCTACTTTCTCCTTGCTTACGACGCTGAAGATAGGCCCCTTTAACTGTCTGACTAAGAATTTCCATAGTAGACCAGTGGATTATCCCTTCTTCTGCATACCTTTCATACATAGCAGTTGCTTGTCCTAATTCTTTATATCGGATAAATTTACCACTATTAAGACCAAATCTATCATTTAAGGCTATCCAATCTGCTTTAAGTGTCGTCGAAAGCTCCTTATGTGTTTCCTTCATGGAGAGTTTCTTTGTCTTGTCTTTCTCTTTAGAGATAGCTTCCTTTAACTCTGCTAGCTCTTTAGTACGTAGAGACAAAGACTTATATTCCTCTGAGCTAACACGACGATGTTCTTGGCAATTGATCCAATTTGTTACGGCTCGTTTTAACTTGTAGCCATATTTAAAACGTTTGGCTAGAAAATCATCATAACCTTTGGTATTCAAAGGGATTTCTAAAGTATACACTCCCCTACTCCTTTCTCTAAGAAAATATCCTTGCTAATTTGCCATATAGACCTAGTCTCTCATATATCGAAGACACCTCTTATGATGCCTTCTCATTCACTTGTTGTATTTAAAGCCTCAACGTTACAGAGCCAATTTTTCCATTCCAATAGTAAACTAGATTAGTATAAATTCTCCCACTGTGTGATGGAGTCTGGAAGTATTACTTTATAATTCTCGTAAAAGTCAATTTATTCATTTGGCGTAATAACGACAATATTATCCACCTTATCAGCATTCAATACTTCTGGTGCAAAGAGGAACACTTCATAACCATTCTGGGTAAAATCAGCAAATTGTAATGCATCGAGTGCTTCGGCTTTTCTACCCTTTACTTGAACAACTGCCTTTCTCACCCGTTTAGGATTTCTAGATAAAAACTCGCATTCCACTTTTATAGTCGTCGATTTACTTGCAATAGAATTCGAAAGAACATAATAGTCATAATTTACCTGTATATAGGAAATCACTAGCTCTTCCAAATCAAAATCAGGCAGGTTATCCAATAAACTACCTTCTAAACGAGCAACATCGTAGTGATTCGTTTGAGATAGTTTATTATAAATAGCTTTTGAGTACTCAACTATAATAGCATCATAAATTTTCTGAGCCGTTCCAGCATTAGCTCTGTTAAATGCTGCCTTAATTTGTCCTGGCACTTGCATACCGAAATTATAAGCATCTATCGGTAAAAGTGCTCCTATGTCTAATCTTTTGTCACACCTTGTAAGTACCTCACCTTTAGCTCTACATATCCAATAATTACCATCTAAATCACGTGTCCAAAACAAATTATCTTCATGTGTATCCTTAAAGATATTCAACACAGTATTTAATCGACCAGGCTCTTGACGAAGTCGTTCATAAAATTCAGAATAAGTTAATACTTCTCCCTCACCATATATTCGGCTCCAACCAATAGCCAAATACTGTTGTTCTCCTTTTAAACAAAAATCGATTAATTCGTCACGATAAGGTGTGTTAGTTTTCAAGTTAATTCTAGCTACAAAATTCATAATTCCACCTCTTTAAATAACAAAAGACTACAATAAAGAAAAATAATGAGGTATTACTGTTAGATACTTTATGTCATTAAGACAATTCTCTTCGATTGATATTATAGCACTCTACAATGGAAGGTTCACTATAAAAATAAAACCCATTAAATCTTTTGTATAAGGTCTGAGCCTACAGTCGCATCATAAACTGATAGTACTTCAGTAACAAAACTTAAGTAAGTGTTTGTCCTCTCATTCTCAATCAGAGGATAACCATAAGCCTTAAGTCTTCGAACTCTTTGACCAAATAATATAAATCTTGGCCAATAAAATGGAATTTCTTCTTCAAAAGTAATAGGTTCTAATGGATAAAAACCTAATTGGTCAACTCTTTCAGAAATCGTTCCCCCAATTAAGCCCTCTTCAAGATCTTGAAGAAACACTAGTTCCTCAATTTCTCTATTTGATATGAAACGTTTAAGGTATGATTTTCGTAAAGCTAATTCTTTATTTATACGTCCCGCTAATTCCAAATTTATCTCTGAGGTTGCAAATTTTTGGTTCTGAAAACCAAACCTCCAGCCATAAGATAGGGCTCTATTATTTACAAATTCATAAACTGTTACTAACCTTGGAAACAATTGAGTAAAGTCTTTTAAAGTAAGAGACCTCTTAATTACTTCATCAATCGCATTTGGATACTCATTAGTATCAATCAAGTAACTATGTTCTAGTACTTCTAGTGAAGTTCTATCACTCGTATCGATTGCTGTAGCAAATTTATTACTAGCGTCTACTGCCAGTAAAAATTTATACTCATGACCTTCTTCACTTGAGAAATTGATAACTTTGGGAATAATCATTAATTCCCTGTCTCTATCTAAAGTACGTTCATTAATCTCATTAATTCTGAGCATACACATTTTCTCCTTGTTATCCATGTTAATGATTAGCTTAGTTATAAGGATAGCACACAATAAAACATACCACTACACCTTAAGTCAGTTATTCTCTAATAATGGGGGATGTGACACCCCCTAAGTCCATTGTGTCCTTCCCCATAAACTGCTATAATTTTCTTGTAGTTCGATGAAACTACACTCGAAAATTAATCCTTTCTGTCTCTAATCCTCCTAACAGAAATGGAGACTCCTAATCAATCCAGTTCACATCATAATCTCCTATAAATCCAGATGTGAGCAAACCTCCTTTACAACTAGGGCCATCGCCCTAGTTTTTTTGCTCTTGGGGTTAGCATTCATCACCCACTACAGTTAACAAATATACTTTCAAAAACAAGTAAAATAATGTTTTTTGGGATCTTTAATCTCAATCATTTCTGTGCTATTCTTAATAAGTTTCATAAGTTCTTCTTAATGATGGTTTGATCGCTTTTCATTATAGTTTTTATGGACTTTTTGTGAACACTAAAAAGCTCTATAATCTCTACAGTAATCTTAAGCACTACAGAAATTATAGAGTCTTCATTTTGAGCTTTTTTAGGATTTTTTTCAAATCACTATATATAAAATATATAACAACTATGAATTCCATAATATCATTTCAATTGTAAATGATACCCAAAGCACTCATACCCTCTTGTTCAATTACTACAAAGAATGAAAAATATATTTCTAATCCCAAAAGTATACTATTCGTAAAAAAATTAAAGTTATGTAAACTCTAGTTTCCCAGAGGTACGTGACTGTCTTTCCATATATTTTAAAAGAATAGATGCTACTAGAATGAAAGAAAAACCTAAGGTTAACTCTTCATAAATTAGTTTGTTATATTCTAAAAGACTATTTCCTTCAATTAAACCTTGAGCAATCTGAATAGACCTTGTCAAAGGTAACATTTTAGAAAACCACTGGAAAATATTAGGCAATTTACTAACTGGAAAATTAGCTCCAGTAAAAATCAACAACAATCGACTGACTAAATTCAATATAAGATTTGTTTCACTTGTTATTAAAATAAAGCATGAAATAATATATCCAAAACTCATTGCAACGAAAGAAGATAGGAAAAGGACACCAATAAACGAAGAAATCATTTCTATATTCCAATTAATTCTCAAAATAAAACTCACTAATACCACGCCTATAGTTACAGAAATCATACTAGTAACCATTGTGCTAATTGCACTAGAAAATAGTATCGAGCTTAACTTAGTTTTTGAAGCAATTAGAAAACTCAATGTCCCATTATATTTTTCATCCATCAGTTGTGTACCAACACCAAACAAGGCTCCAAAAGATGTTATTAGTATCGCATTTCCAATCATCCATTTTTGAATATAATCAGTTCCGTAAATGTATCCGGCAATCAGAGAGAAAAGCAATGTTTGTGAAATTGGAGGAATTAGGTCAAACATCATATAAGTTTTCCAATCCGACATCATTGAGGATTGTTTATAAGAAAAGATGATCCTTCTGAAAAATCTTAAAATACTTTCCATCTAATACACCTCCAAAGTTGCATCAATTCTACTTTTTTTCTCTACACTGACAAAGGCAAAGTGAGCAATTATAAAATAAAATACAGTTAAAAAGGAGAGAATTGATATAACAATAAATATCTCTTTTGAATTTCCACCGTATACAGCAAGTTCAAATCCTTCCATTACCCATGTTGGAGATAAAATATATGAAACCCACTTTATATATTGGTTCATAAAATCTATAGGGAATACCATTCCTGTTATCAAAAGTAACGGATACTCTATTACGTTCATTAACAAACGTGCACTTCTTGATAAGGTAAATGCTGAACACATCAGCATTCCTATACTAACGAAGGTCAATACTGCTAAGACAATCACAATTACTAATAAGCTAAAACTCTTAACAGCCATTATGCGACCAAATAATATCGTCACAAATATTACATTCAACAGAAATGCTGCTACTCCCCAAAGACTATTACCAAGTAGTTTGCCAAAAATAATCTTTTTAAAACCTGACGGTGATGTGAATAAAATAGGTAATGTCCCTAAATACTTTTCTCTGTTTATGTCCGCAGCTGACGAAAAACAGATAATAGTCCAAAATGAAGATAGAGAGGTTCCTAAAATAGCATATAAAGTAAATTCTTGATTGGATTTATTACTATACATTAACCCTAAGAGAATAGCATTACACAGAGGATTAAAAAATAGACAATAGCGAAACGTACTTCTAGCTACTGCTTGCTTCATGTGTACAATAGCACTAGCAAAAATAACTTTCATACTTACGACTACCTCACTAAATGCAAATAAATATCTTCCAGTGTTACATCTATTTCTTTTTGTTCTTTCACTTTATCTTGAAGAATTTTTGTTCTATCTTCATCTGAAATTAATGATGCAATTTCTGGTAATGTACCACAGGTTACAATTTCGCCTTGATTAATGATTGCAATTCTATCACAAAGTTCCTCAGCTTCAGCCATATAATGGGTTGTTAAAAGAATTGTTTTCCCATTTTTAGCCAACTCTTTTATGATGTTTCTCAACTCAAGTGCTCCTACTGGATCAAGACCAATACTCGGTTCATCTAAAAAAATTATCTCAGGATCATTTAACAATGCTCTAGCAATCTGAAGACGTTGCTTCATACCTTTTGAGAATGTCTCTACTCTACGTTTTGCAACACTATTCAGCCCAACCTGTTTAAGTAAATCTGGAATCAAAATCAGTTGCTTCTTCCGAGGTATCTTATATAAATCCGCAAAATAAAACAAATTATCCTCAGCAGAAAGTCTAAAATATAAACTTCTTTCTCCTCCAAAAATGAAATTTATTCTCTCACGAATTTGTTGCTCATCTTTATAGATATCGAATCCGGATATTTCTACTTCACCTGATGTAGGAAGAAGCATTGTTGAAAGAATTTTTATTGTAGTCGACTTGCCTGCACCATTCGGCCCAAGTAATCCAAATACCTCTCCTCTATTTATTGAAAAAGAAATCCCTTTCAAAGCTTCGAAATTTTCTCTTGTTTCTCTAACCAAAAAACTTCTCTTTAGATTTTTTATATTAATTACCATACTAGCTCTCCTTTAAATTATTGATAATTATCATCTGTATTGACACAATTAAAAATTACTCGTCTTATTGATACTAATACAAAAGGTAAATTGAAAATGAAATGAGTTAAAATAGCATAAACTATGTTATTTGTCTTAAACAATAAGTAACAACACACCGTTGAAAAAAAAATTTGCCTGAATATATCATTTCTTGAATAACCTTTTGGAGTGCTGACAAGATGTGATAGGACGAATAAAAAATTACTTAAGAATAGGACAACTAAAAACCCCTTACCTATAAAAAAGTAATAAACAGTATATCTAAAAAATAATTCTTCTCCAATTATCAAAAATAACGAATTAATAAAATTTATAATATATATGTGTGTTGGTATCTCACCAGAGATATAAGCAAAATCAGCTAACAAGAATTGTACTTTTGTAAAGTTCATAACCCAATAAAACAAAGGAATACCAATACTTATCGACATATATATCCAAGTAAACTTAAATTTAAATAGATTTTCTGAATCTAAAAAAAATAGCGGAACAAATAACAAGAAAGTTTGATTAAATCTCCTTAAAATGAACTTCAATAATGAGTCATATGTATTAAAAATAAAACCTTTATACCTAAATGATAAGGAAATAATTCCTGCCCACAGCAATACTAGTAACTGATTCAATTTTTTCTCCAAATTCCAATAAAAATAAAGTAAAACTAATCTTAGTCTATCTCAAACCATCTTTCGTTCTACTTTTAAGCACTGAACGTTTCAACGAGAATCCTCATTTTACCTCAACTATCTGTTTAGATAGTTGTTCGATTTGTACGGTTCATTCATAATCATTAAGGCAGAATATATATTGGAGGATACTATATTTTAAGACGAAATATTTATTTAAAGGATATCAATTAAATTGTTTAGTCACAATCTTTCAATTTCTAGAAAATTCAATACATCTAATATCATAATAGTATTAACCCCTCACAATTTATCATTCTGTACTAAAAAGGATGAAGACACTAGAATCTTCATCCATACTCTAATCATAGCAAAATTGCCTATAACTTATATTTTACATTTTCTCCAACATTAGAGCTGCAGGTAAATCAACTTCCTTAATCATAGGTAGTTCTACTTTAACTTCAGACATTATTCTCACCTCCTCCACTTTTATATCTACAGTTGCTCTACAAAAAATTGATATTATCGTAAGAGCAAATCTTTTATTTACTTTTAGAAAATCACCCCCTTTAAGGTCTGTTCGTGTAGTATTGGTGAATATCTTCAATTCAAAATTTTTATTAATTCATCTGCAACCCTTTTTTGCTGATAAAATTTATCCATCTCTACAACATAGAAATTTTTTATTCTTTGAGATAATAATAACAAATTCCTATCCTCATCAGGGGTACAACTTCCCCCATATAGTTGTTCTTCCGAATTTCTTAAAATTTGACGTTGTAGTATTTTTTTTCGCTTATTTAAATCTTCTATTTGAGTAATTTTAAATTCTTCACCATATTTTAAATATACAACTGTCTTTATGTCTCCTTTAGGAGACAATTGACAATTAAAATTAGAGGAAAATTCTCTCACTGAAACTCTCTTTTTTGAGTCCCACTTTATTCCATTACTATTTTCATATAAATTCAAATCATATTTATACTCAGAACTTAATTCAAAATTTAATGTTTTTGATGTGATATATCGTATGGAAACCGACTTCGGTATTCCATAACCAATACTTTGTTCACAATTATACATACCTACATCATTAGTGATAAATTCAATTTCATCTTTATTTTTTAGTAGCAATTCAATCATTAATGTAGTTTTTCCAGAAAACTTATCTCCTGTGATTAGTATCCCCTCATTACGAATATTTAAAGCTGCTCCATGAAGACAAAGATATTCTTTTTCTTGAAGTTCACCTATAGCTAAATTTCTTATAAATCTAAATAAATCATACGCTTGAACTTCTGCGTTACTAGAATAATGGATAATTTTTCGACTTTCCAAATTAACAATAAAATAAGAAAATGTAGAATAATCATCATAAATATAGTACATATTATCCTTAAATTCCCAATTACTATAACCCCACTTTTTGGTAGTTTTTTTTAAAATATCTTTTACAACGGCTCTTTCACAGGATTCTATGGAAAAGTTTACGTCACAATTTTTTGAGTTATCCATTTTAAAATACGGATCCGAGATATAACTTAATTGTCGTAAAATTGAATCATTTGCTGTTACACTCACAATACAAATACCATAAATTCTAAAATTCATTCTTTCTCCTCTCCACTACTTTGTTTAAACAAATTTTCAATATTTCCTCTATTTACAAGTACTTGTATTAAACAAATGGACCTAATGGAATAATAAAATAGTATTAATAGTATATTTTCTAAAAAAATCTTAACAAATTGTTTTATTGAAAAAACGTTATGAGTAGAAATTCGATGAATTTTTCTAGATAATATAT
>NZ_JACLQK010000024.1:0-35758 GCF_016648645.1 Streptococcus sp. 22.1
GGTCCGTTGGTCAAGGGGTTAAGACACCGCCTTTTCACGGCGGTAACACGGGTTCGAATCCCGTACGGACTATATTTTATGGAGGATTACCCAAGTCCGGCTGAAGGGAACGGTCTTGAAAACCGTCAGGCGTGTAAAAGCGTGCGTGGGTTCGAATCCCACATCCTCCTTATAATTAACGCGGGATGGAGCAGCTAGGTAGCTCGTCGGGCTCATAACCCGAAGGTCGTAGGTTCAAATCCTGCTCCCGCAATATGGCTCGGTAGCTCAGTTGGTAGAGCAATGGATTGAAGCTCCATGTGTCGGCGGTTCGATTCCGTCTCGCGCCATTTGTTTATATTTTGGAAGGGTAGCGAAGAGGCTAAACGCGGCGGACTGTAAATCCGCTCCTTCGGGTTCGGGGGTTCGAATCCCTCCCCTTCCATAGTTACGGGCATAGTTTAAAGGTAGAACTAAGGTCTCCAAAACCTTCAGTGTGGGTTCAATTCCTACTGCCCGTGTTAGTAAAGTGGCGAATGTGGTGAAGTGGTTAACACATCAGATTGTGGCTCTGACATTCGGGGGTTCGATTCCCCTCATTCGCCTATATATTTGGGGTATAGCCAAGCGGTAAGGCAAGGGACTTTGACTCCCTCATGCGTTGGTTCGAATCCAGCTACCCCAGTTATACTTTGCCGGCGTGGCGGAATTGGC
Organism: Streptococcus sp. 22.1; assembly: GCF_016648645.1. Classification (NCBI taxonomy): domain Bacteria; kingdom Bacillati; phylum Bacillota; class Bacilli; order Lactobacillales; family Streptococcaceae; genus Streptococcus; species Streptococcus sp. 22.1. Next base: position 694 of record NZ_JACLQK010000024.1, read on the forward strand.
AGACGCGCTGGACTCAAAATCCAGTGTCCGCAAGGACGTGCCGGTTCGACCCCGGCCGCCGGTATAAGTTACACTCCTTTAGGAGTGTTTTTTTGTATATAGGAGTTTAATTTTTATGTCTGATAAATTTCAGCTTCTCTTAAAACAAATTCGTTTTCCTAAGGAACACGATGCTTTTAAAGAAATTAAAGATGGTTCTATCGAAACAGTAAAACTATTTAAATCAAAACGGCAGTGGTTTTTTGTTTTTTCTTTCCCTAGTGTTCTTTCTTATGAGTCTTTTGTGCTTTTTGATAGTTTATTTCATTCTTCCTTCGATTCTTTAGGTGCCAAAGCTTCTTTTGAGATTCGTTTATTTTCTACTGCTTGCGATGATTCTTTACTTGGAGATTATTTTTCATATGCTTTAGATAGTTTAAAAGTGTCACACTTTTCTACTTATTCTTTATTCTCAAATCTAAAGGTTGAGATTTCGAATAATAGTATTTTTGTTAAAGCTCCAGAGCATATTATAAAGGAAAATGTACAGGATAGATTTATTTCTTTGATATCTAAATCACTTTCTCAAGTTGGTTTATCTGATGTATCCATTTCTGTTGTCGAAGATAAGGAAGCTTCATCTTCTTTAGAAGAGGCTTACGAAACAAACAAGGTTTCTTTACAAGAACAAGCTGAATCTCAGGCAAGACAGGCTCTTCAATCTATTCTTGAGAGTGCTCCAGCACCGAAACCTGTGAACGAACCGGCCCAAAATTTTGCTGAGAAACAAAGTCAACGTCAGGCTAGTTTTGATAAGGCTGAAATAACGCCAATGGTTGATATTAATTCTGAAGAGAATCGTGTTGTTTTTGAAGGATATATTTTTGATGTAGAGCAACGTGAAACTAAGACGGGTCGAATTATTATTAATTTCAAGGTAACTGATTATACCTCTAGTTTTGCAATGCAGCGCTGGGTCAAAGATAGTGATGAGCTTGCTAAGTTCGATATGATAAAAAAGGGAAACTGGGTAAGAGTTCGCGGTCGTATTGAGAATAATCCTTTCACTCATAGTCTGACAATGAATGTACAAGATATCAAAGAGATTTCTCACACACCTCGCAAGGATTTGATGCCTGAGGGACAAAAGCGTGTGGAATTTCATGCACATACTAACATGTCGACTATGGATGCCATGCCAACTGTGGAAGAGCTTATTGATACTGCTGCTTCTTGGGGGCATCCAGCTGTTGCTATAACTGATCACGCTAATGTTCAGAGTTTTCCTCATGGCTACCATAGGGCTAAGAAAGCTGGTATTAAGGCTATTTTTGGTCTTGAAGCCAATCTTGTTGAGGATAAAGTTCCTATTGTTTATAATTCCCAGAATTTGGAATTAAAAGAAGCTACTTATGTTGTATTTGACGTTGAGACAACGGGCTTGTCTGCTGTTCATAATGATTTGATTCAGATTGCGGCATCAAAAATGCATAAAGGTAATATTATTGAGCAATTTGATGAATTTATAGACCCTGGGCATCCTCTTTCTGCTTTTACTACTGAGTTGACAGGTATTACTGATAATCATGTAAAAGGTGCTAAACCTTTAGTCCAAGTTTTACAGGAGTTTCAAGAATTCTGTCAAGGAACTGTGCTAGTAGCCCATAATGCGACCTTTGACGTTGGTTTTATGAATGCCAATTATGAAAGACATCAGTTACCAACAATTTCACAACCAGTTATTGATACTTTAGAATTTGCACGAAATCTTTATCCTGAGTATAAGCGTCATGGTTTGGGTCCTTTGACGAAGCGGTTTGGTGTGGCTTTAGATCACCACCACATGGCCAATTATGATGCGGAAGCAACGGGCCGTTTGTTGTTTATCTTCATAAAAGATGTGTTTGATAAGCACGGTTTGACTAATTTGGAACAGTTGAACACGGATTTGGTTTCTGAAGATTCGTATAAAAAGTCTCGTGTTAAACATGCGACGCTGTATGTTCAGAATCAAACTGGCTTGAAGAATATCTTTAAGTTGGTAAGTTTATCAAATGTCTCATACTTTGAGGGGGTAGCACGTATTCCTCGTACGGTCTTAGATGAGTATCGTGAGGGAATCATTGTAGGTTCTGCTTGTGCTGATGGTGAGGTTTTTGATACGCTTCTGTCTCATGGTATTGACAAGGCAGTTGAAGTTGCTAAATATTATGACTTTATTGAAGTTATGCCACCAGCGATTTATGCACCATTGATTGCGAAGGACTTAATTAAGGATGAGGTGGCTATAGAACAACTGATTCGAGATTTGATTGAAGTTGCTAATCGTCTGGACAAGCCTGTGCTTGCTACAGGAAATGTACATTATATCAATCCTGAGGATGCGATTTATCGTGAAATCATTGTTCGTGCTTTAGGACAAGGAGCAATGATTAATAGGCCAATCGGTAAGGGAGAAAATGCGAAACCTGCTCCTTTACCTGAAGCGCATTTTAGAACAACGAATGAGATGCTAGATGACTTTGCCTTTTTGGGAAAAGACTTAGCCTATGAAATTGTTGTAACTAATACGCAGGCTATGGCAGAACAAATTGAAGAGGTCGAGGTTGTCAAAAAAGACTTGTACACACCTTTCATTGATCGTGCGGAAGAACAGGTTGCGGAGATGACATATGCTAGAGCGTTTGAGCTCTATGGTAATCCTTTGCCTGATATTATTGATCTGCGAATTGAGAAAGAGTTGTCCTCAATTCTTGGTAATGGTTTTGCCGTAATTTACCTGGCTTCGCAGATGCTGGTTAACCGTTCAAATGAACGTGGGTACCTAGTTGGTTCGCGTGGATCTGTCGGTTCTAGTTTTGTTGCGACGATGATTGGAATTACTGAGGTTAATCCGATGCCGCCACACTATTTATGTCCTAAATGTCAACACTCAGAGTTCATTACAGATGGTTCTTATGGATCTGGCTTCGATTTGCCTGATAAGGAGTGTTCGGAATGTGGAACGGAGTATAAAAAAGATGGTCAGGATATTCCTTTCGAGACTTTCCTAGGTTTTGATGGGGATAAGGTTCCGGATATCGATTTGAACTTTTCCGGTGATGATCAACCATCAGCCCACTTGGATGTTCGTGATATTTTTGGAGAGCAATATGCTTTTCGTGCTGGAACAGTAGGTACTGTTGCAGATCGGACGGCTTATGGTTTTGTCAAAGGTTACGAACGTGACTACAATAAGTTTTACCGAGATGCCGAGGTCGACCGTTTAGCCATGGGGGCTGCTGGTGTTAAGCGAAACACAGGTCAGCACCCGGGTGGTATCGTTGTTATTCCAAATTATATGGATGTCTATGATTTCACACCTGTTCAATATCCGGCCGATGATGTAACGGCTGCCTGGCAGACGACTCACTTTAACTTCCACGATATTGATGAGAACGTGTTGAAGCTTGATATTCTGGGACATGATGATCCGACTATGATTCGTAAGTTGCAGGATTTATCAGGAATTGATCCAAAAGATATTCGAGCAGATGATCCAGATGTAATGAAACTTTTTTCAGGGACTGATATTTTAGGGGTAACACCTGAACAGATTGGGACACCAACGGGAATGTTGGGAATCCCTGAGTTTGGGACTAACTTTGTTCGTGGTATGGTCGACGAGACGCATCCGACGACCTTTGCGGAACTCTTACAGTTATCTGGTTTGTCTCATGGAACAGACGTTTGGCTAGGTAATGCACAAGATTTGATTAAGGAAGGTATCGCCACTCTGAAAACAGTTATCGGTTGTCGTGATGATATCATGGTATACCTAATGCATGCGGGGTTAGATCCTAAGATGGCCTTCACTATTATGGAACGTGTGCGTAAGGGGATGTGGTTGAAGATTTCCGAAGAAGAGCGTAATGGCTATATTCAAGCTATGCGTGAAAATAATGTTCCAGACTGGTACATTGAATCTTGTGGTAAAATCAAGTACATGTTCCCTAAAGCCCATGCGGCAGCCTACGTTATGATGGCCCTACGTGTAGCTTATTTCAAAGTGCACCATCCTATTTATTACTATTGTGCCTACTTCTCGATTCGAGCTAAAGCATTTGAGCTTAAGACGATGTCTGCAGGTCTTGATGCTGTTAAAGCTCGAATGGAAGATATTAAGGAGAAGCGCCAACGAAATGAAGCGACTAATGTTGAAAATGACTTATTTACGACGCTTGAAATTGTCAATGAAATGTTAGAACGTGGCTTTACCTTTGGTCAGTTAGATCTTTATAAGAGTCAGGCAACTGAATTTCTGATTGAAGGAGATACTTTGATTCCACCGTTTATTGCACTTGAAGGTTTGGGTGAGAACGTTGCTAAGCAAGTGGTTGCTGCGCGTGAAGAAGGTGAATTCCTTTCCAAGACAGAATTGCGTAAACGAGGAGGCCTATCATCAACCTTGGTTGAAAAATTGGATGAAATGGGCATCCTAGGAAATATGCCAGAAGATAATCAATTAAGTCTTTTTGATGATTTCTTTTAATGGCTAAAGAGAATCGTCCTCAACTTTGAGAGAATGGAGTCAGTCTCCGTTCTCTTTTTGTTTAGGGGTCTGCATGTGATGCTAAAAAGCCAAAGCTGAGAGGAAACCTTTTTCTTCGTCTTATGGTATACTGATAGAAAATTATAGTTTCAAGGAGTTAATCATGGTTTTACCAAATTTTAAAGAAAATCTTGAGAAATATGCTAAATTACTGGTTGCTAATGGGATTAATGTGCAACCTGGTCATACAGTGGCCTTGAGCATTGATGTAGAACAAGCAGAGCTAGCACACCTCTTAGTTAAAGAAGCCTATGCTTTAGGAGCAGCTGAGGTAATCGTTCAATGGTCAGATGATATTATTAATCGCGAGCGCTTCCTGCATGCTGATATGGACCGCATCGAAGAGGTTCCCGCCTATAAAAAAGCTGAAATGGAATATTTGTTAGCCAAGAAGGCAAGTCGCTTAGGTGTTCGTTCATCAGATCCAGGTGCCCTTAATGGTGTAGCTCCTGAACGTTTATCTGCTCATGCTAAAGCTACTGGGGTGGCCTTTAAACCTATGCAGGTGGCAACTCAGTCTAATAAGGTTAGTTGGACTGTAGCTGCTGCAGCTGGTAAGGAATGGGCTAAGAAGGTCTTTCCTGATGCTTCGAGTGATGAGGAAGCTGTAGATTTACTTTGGGACCAAATTTTCAAGACCTGTCGTGTTTATGAAGAGAATCCTGTACGTGCTTGGAAGGAACATGCTGACCGTTTGGATGCTAAAGCACGCCTACTCAAAGAGGCACAATTCTCAGCCTTACACTACCAAGCACCTGGAACAGATTTGACTCTAGGATTGCCTAAAAACCACGTTTGGGAGTCTGCAGGTGCCATCAATGCGCAAGGTGAAGGCTTCCTTCCTAATATGCCAACAGAAGAGGTCTTTACGGCACCAGATTTTCGTCGTGCAGATGGTTATGTCTCAAGCACAAAGCCTCTAAGCTACAATGGTAATATTATTGAGGGAATCAAGGTAACCTTCAAAGATGGTGAAATTGTAGATATCACAGCGGATCAAGGTGATGAAGTGATGAAGAATCTCGTCTTCAACAATAATGGAGCGCGTGCTCTAGGTGAATGTGCTTTGGTTCCAGATCCAAGTCCGATTTCACAGTCAGGCATCACTTTCTTTAACACTCTTTTTGATGAGAATGCATCCAACCACCTAGCTATTGGAGCAGCCTATGCTACCAGTGTTGAGGGAGGGGCAGACATGACAGAAGAGGAACTTAAGGAAGCTGGTCTTAATCGTTCAGATGTGCACGTAGACTTTATGATTGGTTCAAATCAAATGGATATTGATGGTATCCGCCAAGATGGTAGTCGTGTACCAATCTTCCGAAATGGGGATTGGGTAATCTAAGTATGATGGAGAATTTATCATGATTGGAAGTATGATAGTTGGTTTTCTAATTGGCCTTATTGCTTCTGCTATATCAAATAGGGGTGAACGTATGGGCTGTATTGGCAAGACTTTTGTTGGATGGCTAGGTGCTTTTGTTGGTCAGCTTCTTTTTGGAAATTGGGGACCGATGTTAGCAGATACTGCTATAGTCCCTTCGGTACTAGGTGCTGTTATCTTATTAGCCCTTTTTTGGAATCGTAATAGTTAGAAATGAAAGAGTTCTGAGGTATTGGTTAGATATCTAAGGACTCTTTTTTCTTATTTTTTCATTTTCATATACCACTTTTAGAAAAACTGTGGTAGAGTAATAAAAACAGCATCTATTTGGAAAGGACTAGAATGAGCGACTTAGATAAAAATATGGCTGTAAAAAGTATGGTAGTTATGCGTAAGGCTTTTCGTACCATCGATGCCAAGGTTTCTGAGACCTTTAAAGAATTTAATTTGACACCAACTCAATTTGGAGTCATGGACGTGCTAAATGCCAAAGGACGTATGAAGATTGGCGAATTAATTGATCGCATGCTTGCTACCTCCGGTAATATGACTGTCGTCATTAAAAATATGGAGAAAAAAGGCTGGCTGACGCGAGAAGCCTGCCAAACAGATAAGCGTGCTTTCGAGGTTGATTTGACGGATGAGGGACGTCGTATTATTCAAGCAGCAATCCCCCCACATCAGCGAGCTATTGAGGAGACTTTTTCCGTTCTGACACCTGAAGAGCAGGCACAGTTGGTAGAGCTACTGAAAAAATTTAAGAATGTCTGAGCATATTTCTTTATATTTCTAATGAAATCGCATATATTACTATGTAGTATTAATTATTAATTGTTAGAAATACAAAGGAAATGTATCATGAAAAACATTCTATTTATCGTTGGGTCTCTTCGTAAGGGATCATTTAACCACCAATTAGCAGAAGAAGCTGAGAAAATGCTAGCTGATAAAGCTAATGTTTCTTATCTTGACTATAGTCAAGTACCTGTTTTTAATCAGGATTTAGAAAGTCCGGTTCTTCCTGTTTTGGTAGAAGTTCGAGAGCAGGTCTTGGCAGCAGATGCAATCTGGATTTTCTCACCGGTTTATAATTTCTCAATTCCTGGGCCAGTAAAAAATCTGCTTGACTGGTTGAGCCGGGCCCTTGACCTATCAGATCCTTCAGGACCATCAGCTCTTCAGGATAAGATTGTAACCGTGTCATCAGTTGCTAATGGTGGTCACAATCAACTTTTTGATGTCTACAAAGAGTTGTTACCATTTATCCGTACCCATGTGGTTGGTGATTTTACAGCGACACGTGTAAATGATACAGCCTGGGTGGATGGAAAATTCGTAGCAACTGAAGAAGTTCTTGAAAGCCTTCAGAATCAAGCAGAGGCTTTGGTTGAAGCCATTAAATAAGAATAACGAATACCCGAGGTTTCTAGCTTCGGGTATTTTTATATGCAACAATGAAAAAAGACACCCTAAGGTGTCCTCGTATTATGAAGGCGGTAGACGGATTTGAACCGACGATCAAGCTTTTGCAGAGCCGTGCCTTACCACTTGGCTATACCGCCATAACAGATACCATTCTATCGAAAAAACAAAGATTCGTCAAGTCTCTTTCATCAAATTGGCTGGTTGATTGTTCAAACTGCCTATTTACAAGAAATATAAAGAGGCTGAAAGACATTCAACCTCTTTATATTTCTTGTAATTGTTGTAGATAGATTACTAACACGTATGTTTTGATTATTGTCTAATCAAGTAATCAAAGGCTCCGATAGCAGCTGTAGCACCAGATCCCATGGAAATAATGATTTGTTTGTAGGCGCTGTCAGTACAGTCACCTGCGGCAAAAATACCAGGGATATTTGTTGAACCAAATTTATCAACGATAATTTCTTGGCGTTCATTGAGTTCAATACCACTGTCTTTGAGCCAAGCAGTACTTGGTACAAGACCAATTTGGACAAAGACACCTTCAAGATCAAGATGTTTTTCTTCGTTTGTATCACGCTCAACGTAACTCAAACCAGTCACATGATCTTGACCAAGAATTTCTTTGGTTGCAACGTTCTTAAGAATGGTTAGATTATCAGTTTTAGCAGCTCGTTCTTGTAAGACTTGATCTGCCTTTAATTCAGGCAAGAACTCTAAGACTGTAACGTGTTTAGTAATACCCGCTAAATCCAAAGCAGCTTCCAAACCTGAGTTACCACCACCGATAACAGCAACATCTTTTCCTTCAAATAGAGGACCATCGCAGTGTGGACAGTAAGTAACCCCTTTATTGCGGAATTCTTCCTCGCCAGGAACGTTGATATTACGCCATTTGGCTCCTAGTGCTAGGATAGCAGTTTTAGCCTGTAGAACGGCACCGTTAGCTAGTGTGACTTCAATAAGTTCTTTCTTCTCAATGCCAGTAGCTAATTGACTTTTGATGATATCAACATTGTAAGATTTTGTATGCTCTTCAACTTGGGCCATTAACTTAGGACCTTCTGTATATAGCGTACCAATCATGTTCTCAATACCAACTGTCTCGATAACTTGTCCACCAAAGGTTTCTGCTAAAAGCCCAGTTTTAAGCCCTTTACGAGCAGCGTAAATTGCAGCACTGTTTCCAGCAGGACCACCACCAATAACCAAGACATCATAGACCCCTTTATCAGCGAAAGCCTCAGCATCAAGTGGGCCGTCCAATTTTTCTACAAGCTGTTCAATGGTTGCACGACCAGAAGTAAATTCTTCTTGGTCTTTGTAAACCGTAGGAACAGACATGATACCTTTGGCTTTGACCTCATCTTGATACATACCACCTTCAATCATGGTGTGGGTGATGTTGGGGTTTAAAACAGCCATTATATTAAAGGCTTGAACAACGTCTGGACAATTGTGACAGGTTAGTGAAACATAAGTTTCTAAATCGATGGTTTTATCAATCTTCTTGATACGTTCGATAATATCCTCATCAACTTTAGGTGGACGACCAGAAACTTGCAAGAGAGCTAAAATGAAAGATGTGAATTCGTGGCCCATTGGTAAGCCTGAGAAAATAACACGACTTTTTTGCCCTTTTTGTGCAATACCAAAACTAGGTTGACGTTTTAAATGTGTTGATTCAAGACTAATGCGGTCAGACATAGCAACAATCTCGTCTAGAAATTCTTTTACTTTACGAGAATTATCATCATCCCCTAAATCTGTTTGTAATACAATATCAGATTCTAGTAAATTTAAATACTGCGCTAATTGTGTCTTGATTTCTTTATCTAAGACCATGGATACCCCCTGGTTGTTAAATTTTACCTACAAGATCTAAGCTAGGAGTAAGTGTTTCAGCTCCTTCTTTCCATTTAGCTGGACAAACTTCACCTGGATGTTGACGAATATATTGAGCAGCACGGACTTTATCAACAAGAGTACTTGCATCGCGTCCAATACCATCAGCGTTAATTTCCATCATTTGGATAACACCATCTGGATCAATAATGAATGTACCACGTTGTGCGAGACCATCTTGTCCAAGAACATCAAAACCTTGTGAGATGTGGTGTGAAGGATCCCCAATCATAGGATAAGTAATAGTTCCAACAACATCTGAGTCATCATGCCAAGCTTTGTGAACAAAGTGAGTATCGGTAGAGACAGAGTAAACCTCTACACCAAGAGATTTAAGAGCTTCATATTGTTCTTGAAGGTCACCGAGTTCAGTTGGGCAGACAAATGAAAAATCTGCAGGATAGAAGCAGAAGACCGCCCATTTACCTTTAACATCTTCATCTGTAACAGTAATGAATTCCCCGTTGTGATAAGCCTGTGCTGAAAATTCAATAATTTCTTTTCCGACTAATGACAAAATAATGTCCTCCTCTATTTTTGATAGCCTAATTATAAACAAAATACTCATCAACCTCAAAGAAAACGATTGCAATTTTAATGAGAGGGGATTTTTCTAATGGTCAGACTGGTTTTAGAGCTTGTCAAATGTCACTTTTTTTGATAAACTATTATAGTTGCGTAAAGTGACAAATACTCATTCTAAGCCGATTGTGGTCTTGTTGCCGCAGGGTGGGACTGCAAGTCTAAAGCTTAGAAGAGGAAAAAACAATTTTTAAGGAGAAATACTCATGGCAGTAATTTCAATGAAACAACTTCTTGAGGCTGGTGTTCACTTCGGTCACCAAACTCGTCGCTGGAATCCTAAGATGGCTAAGTACATCTTCACAGAACGTAACGGAATCCACGTTATCGACTTGCAACAAACTGTAAAAATGGCTGATACAGCTTACGAATTCGTTCGTGAAGCAGCAGCTAACGATGCAGTAATCTTGTTCGTTGGTACTAAAAAACAAGCAGCTGAAGCAGTAGCTGAAGAAGCAACTCGTGCTGGTCAATACTACATCAACCACCGTTGGTTGGGTGGTACTCTTACAAACTGGGATACTATCCAAAAACGTATCGCTCGTTTGAAAGAAATCAAACAAATGGAAGCTGATGGAACTTTCGAAGTTCTTCCTAAGAAAGAAGTTGCACTTCTTAACAAACAACGTGCACGTCTTGAAAAATTCTTGGGTGGTATCGAAGATATGCCTCGCATTCCAGATGTAATCTACATCGTTGACCCACACAAAGAACAAATCGCTGTTAAAGAAGCTAAAAAACTTGGTATCCCAGTTGTAGCGATGGTTGATACAAACGCTGATCCAGATGAGATCGATGTAATCATCCCAGCTAACGATGACGCTATCCGTGCCGTTAAATTGATCACTTCAAAAATGGCTGATGCTATCATCGAAGGTAACCAAGGTGAAGATGCTTCTGCAGATTTCCAAGAAGCAGCTGCAGCTGATTCAATCGAAGAAATCGTTGAAGTTGTCGAAGGTGACAACAACTAATCTTTAAGATTGGTTAGGGCTATATGCCCACTTAAGATACGACAAACACCTAAGGGGCGGGGCTCAGCCCTGCCCCTTAGTTTGATAAAATAAATTTGGAGAAAAACAAAATGGCAGAAATTACAGCTAAACTTGTTAAAGAATTGCGTGAAAAATCTGGTGCTGGTGTCATGGACGCTAAAAAAGCATTGGTTGAAGTTGAAGGTGATATCGAAAAAGCGATTGAATTGCTTCGCGAAAAAGGTATGGCTAAAGCAGCTAAGAAAGCTGACCGTGTTGCAGCTGAAGGTTTGACTGGTGTTTACGTTAACGGTAACGTTGCAGCAGTTGTTGAAGTTAACGCTGAAACTGACTTCGTTGCGAAAAACGCTCAATTCGTTGAGTTGGTAAACGAAACAGCTAAAGTAATTGCTGAAGGTAAACCAGCTAACAATGAAGAAGCACTTGCATTGACTATGCCTTCAGGTGAAACTCTTGAAGCTGCATACGTAACTGCTACAGCTACTATCGGTGAAAAGATTTCATTCCGTCGTTTTGCAGTTGTTGAGAAAACTGATGCACAACACTTCGGAGCTTACCAACATAACGGTGGACGTATCGGTGTTGTTTCAGTTATCGAAGGTGGAGATGATGCTCTTGCAAAACAAATCTCAATGCACATCGCAGCGATGAAACCAACTGTTCTTTCATACACTGAATTGGATGAACAATTTGTTAAAGATGAATTGGCACAACTTAACCACGCTATCGATCAAGATAACGAAAGCCGTGCAATGGTTAACAAACCAGCTCTTCCACACCTTAAATATGGTTCTAAAGCTCAATTGACTGATGCTGTTCTTGCTCAAGCTGAAGAAGATATCAAAGCTGAGTTGGCTGCTGAAGGTAAACCAGAAAAAATCTGGGATAAAATCATCCCAGGTAAAATGGACCGCTTCTTGCTTGACAACACTAAAGTTGACCAAGCTTACACTCTTCTTGCTCAAGTTTACATCATGGACGACAGCAAAACAGTTGAAGCTTACCTTGAATCAGTAAACGCTTCAGTAGTAGAATTCGTTCGCTTTGAAGTTGGTGAAGGTATCGAAAAAGCATCTAACGACTTTGAATCAGAAGTTGCAGCTACAATGGCAGCAGCACTTAACAACTAATTCTAGTTGCTAGATAAAAAGAAAGAAGTTACGTAAATGAATCGTAACTTCTTTTTTGTTGTTATAAAAAAAACATCTGAGCATGCCCCAGACGTTAACAAAGTAATTAATGAGCGAAGGTATTTACACCAAGTAGAAGAGAGAGTGTTCCCATGATGATACCTGCAAGGATAACCCCCAGCATAACGGCAATAACACTACGTTTAAAGTCCCAATCTAGGATAGATGCTGCTAGGGTACCAGTCCAGGCTCCTGTTCCTGGAAGTGGAATTCCCACAAAAAGGAGGAGGGCCCAGAAGACCCCCTTATCTCCGGCAGCTTTTTCAAGTTTTTGCCCACCACTGTGACCTTTTTTAAGACACCAGGTAAAGAAGCCACCAATTAGAGGTTTGTCTGCCCCCCATTCGAGAACACGGCGGGCGAAGAAGAAGATAATTGGAACTGGAATCATGTTCCCAATAACACAAAGAATAAGGGCTTGCCACCAAGGGATACCTGAGGCGATAGCAACAGGAACGGCTCCACGGAGCTCAACCAAGGGAATCATAGAGATTAAGAATGCAATGATGTATTTCATGAGTAACCTTTCATAGAGAAATAAAATAAAGACTAAAAGTCACAAGAGCTTTATCAAGAGTGATAAGACTAATACTACTGCGAAAGTGCTAAAAAGTACTTGTTGGATTAGGTGAGGCTCAGCCTGTCAAAGTGGATCAAACACTTAAAGTTACCTAATATTTTAGTCTTATTTATTGTATCTTATATGGTCTCTAATGACAACTTTAAAAAGCTTTTTGAAGGTATAGTTTCCCATGTGCTGACATTTTTGGTATAATAATAGTCAGTTATAGTCAAATTAGACTGGAGGAATTAAGATGGCAAGAAATACATCAGATAGTATAGAAGAATATATTAAAGAATTGCTGGGCCAGTCTGGAATTGCTGAGATTCAACGCTCGAACTTAGCAGATACTTTTCAAGTTGTACCGAGTCAGATTAATTATGTTATTAAGACCCGCTTTACAGAAAGTCGTGGTTATATTGTTGAGAGTAAGCGTGGAGGTGGCGGTTATATTCGTATCGTCAAAGTCAGATTCTCTGATAAGCACCACATGATTAATGATTTGCTTCAGAACTTAGCGGATCAGCTCAGCGAGCAGGTATTTACAGACTTGATCCAGTTGCTTTTTGATGAAAAAATCATCACAGAACGTGAGGGAAATTTGATTTTAGCAACTGCTAGTGATGATATTTTAGGCGCAGATGCGGCTGCTATTCGTTCGCGTATTCTACGCTCGCTATTACTTAGATTGGATAGAAAAGGAAATTAGATGACGACATATTCAAGAAAAATGCAGGCCATTTTCCATCGTGCACAGCTTGAGGCAGAGCGTTTTGGAAGTCCTTTTCTGGAGACTTGGCATGTGCTTCTGGCTATGGTTGAGGTTCCAGGATCTGTAGCCTACCTAACATTTACTGATTTTGAGGACCGTATTCGTGCGGAAGAGATTGAGACAGCAGCTGTACTAGCGATGGAGAAAAGTCCAAAAGACTTGTCTGAATCAGATATTATCGATTTACGTGTACAGTCACATGCTTTAGAGGCTATGTTGCAAGAGGCAGAGGGAATTGCTGGTGTGACTGGTGCTGTAGAGGTAGGGTCTGAACATGTATTGATGGCCTTTCTCCTTCATAAGGATTTGATGGTTTGTCGTCTCCTTGAAGTTGCTGGTTTTCAATATAAGGATGACAGTGATAAGCCTCGCATTATCGATTTACGACGTTCTTTGGAGCGTTACGCAGGTCTTAGTAAGCAAGACTTGAAGGCCATTCATGACCTTCGTAAGCCTAAAAAATCAAAGGCATCAGGAAATTTTGCTAATATGATGCAGCCTCCCCAATCTTCTACTGGGGAACTGTCAGATTATACCAAGGACTTAACGGCTGTAGCCGAGTCAGGTGCTCTTGATCCTGTTATTGGACGTGAGAAAGAAATTTCACGCATGATTCAGGTTTTGAGTCGTAAAACGAAGAATAACCCAGTTCTTGTTGGTGAAGCAGGTGTTGGTAAGACGGCACTGGCGCTTGGCTTGGCACAGCGTATTGCTTCAGGCGAAGTACCTTTTGAGCTGGCTGATATGCGTATCTTAGAGCTTGATATGATGAGTGTGGTTGCAGGAACACGTTTCCGTGGTGATTTCGAAGAACGTATGAATCAAATCATCGATGAGATTGAAGCTGATGGAAAAATCATTCTCTTTATTGACGAACTGCATACGATTATTGGTTCTGGTTCAGGTATTGATAGTACCTTAGATGCGGCAAATATTTTGAAACCTGCTCTAGCTCGTGGAACCCTTCATATGGTTGGAGCTACCACTCAAGCAGAGTATCAAAAGCATATTGAGAAAGATGCAGCTCTTTCTCGTCGTTTTGCTAAGATTACAATTGAGGAGCCAAGTGTAGCTGAGGCGATTGATATTCTAAAAGGCCTACGTTCGTCTTATGAAGACTATCATCGTGTAACGATTACTGATGAAGCGGTTGAGACAGCGGTCAAGGCGGCGCATCGTTATTTGACGAGTAAAAACTTACCTGACTCTGCCATTGACCTTTTAGATGAAGCGAGTGCGACTGTTCAAGGTCGTATTAAAAAAGAAGCCAAACGTGAGATAACGCCTTTGGATGAAGCGCTTCTATCTGGTGATATGAAGTCTGCTGTTAAACAATATAAGGCTAGCCAAAAAGCAAAATTACCAAAACCTGCCTTGGTAGATGCGGATCAGATTATGCAAACCCTTAGTCGTCTATCAGGTATCCCTGTTGAGAAGATGACTCAGGCAGATAGCAAGCGTTATTTGAATCTGGAAGCAGAGCTTCACAAACGTGTTATTGGCCAAGACGAAGCAGTTTCAGCGATTAGTCGTGCTATTCGTCGTAACCAGTCAGGTATTCGTACTGGAAAACGTCCGATTGGTTCCTTCATGTTCCTTGGGCCTACTGGTGTTGGTAAGACAGAATTGGCCAAGGCATTGGCGGAAGTTCTCTTTGATGATGAGTCAGCTTTGCTTCGCTTTGACATGTCAGAATACATGGAAAAATTTGCGGCTAGCCGACTTAACGGTGCTCCTCCAGGTTATGTTGGATATGATGAGGGCGGTGAGTTAACAGAAAAAGTTCGTAATAAGCCTTACTCAGTTCTTCTCTTTGACGAGGTGGAAAAGGCTCACCCAGATATTTTCAATATTCTCTTACAGGTTTTGGATGACGGTGTCTTGACGGATAGTCGAGGTCGTAAAGTTGACTTCTCAAATACCATTATCATTATGACTTCGAACTTGGGAGCGACTGCTCTTCGTGATGATAAGACCGTTGGTTTTGGAGTCCAAGACATTTCTCATAATCACCAAGCTATGCAGTCACGTATCATGGAAGAGCTTAAGAAGGCCTACCGACCAGAGTTTATCAACCGTATTGATGAAAAGGTTGTCTTCCATAGTTTAGAGGAAGAGCAGCTTCGTGAGATTGTCAAGATTATGGTAAAACCGTTGGTATCAGCTTTGGCTGAAAAAGGGATTGACTTGAAGTTCCAACCAGCTGCCCTCAAGCATTTGGCTAAAGATGGCTATGATGTTGAGATGGGTGCTCGTCCATTACGTCGTACGATTCAAACTCAAGTGGAGGACAAGTTATCTGAGCTCTTACTAGGTGGCCAAGTAGTTAGTGGACAAACTCTTAAAATCGGCTGCTCGAAAGATAAATTAACCTTTACAGTAGTGTAAAAATCAAACAAAAAGACAGATTACAGGTGTAGTTTGTCTTTTTGTTGTGTCAATAGGAGTCAAGATAGAGTCAATCTTTCTGTAAAGTTGGGGTAAAAGAAAAAGCCGAGCAAAGCTCGACTGTAATGATTAGAGTTTTTCGTTGACAAAGTTGACAAAGTGATTCCACCAGACCTTGAGGAAGAAGCTTTTCTTAACTTCTTTACCAGCAACCAGTTCCATGCTAGGCATACCTTGGTTAGGCAAGTAACCTTCTCCTACAAGTGACTTATCTTCAAAGGTAGCAGTTCCAACCTTGTTACTTGAGTTGACGGGGGCTTGGACTTGATTTGTAGTGACTTTAATATGTTTACTATTGTTAGCATCTATTTTTTGGATGATATTAAAGTCAGACTTAGCGACAGCAGTGACTTGCTTAGATTTACCATCAAGGACATGGGCTTGACTTTTACCGATAGCTTGCCCTTTTTTGGCAATGGTCTTGCTTTCCCAATGATAGACCACGTAATTAAGTAGGTCATTGGTTGCAGTAAAACGGGCGTAGTCATCAGTATCGGTATTATCAGCATTCAAAATGACTGTAATAATGCTCATACCACTTTCATCTGAGTGGGCCACGAAGGAAGCACCGGCTAAATCAGTGGTTCCCGTTTTTAGGCCATCCACCCCTTTACGGTAACTAGGTTGTCCCTTAAGCATATAGTTGAAGGTTTTAAGTTTGTTAACACCATCAAAATCAGCCTCAGTTTTTTTAGTGATATCGAGGATTTCAGGATACTCTTTCACCACGTGTTGTGCAATGATAGCAACATCTTTAGCACTCATGGTATTTTCTTCGTCTGATTTAGAGCCTGGATAGATATTGTCACCTAAGTAAGAATTATTGAGACCAGAGGCATTGACAATCTTGGCATCAGTGATACCCCAATCTTTAAGTTGGGCTTTCATCATGTCGACAAACTTACTTTCGGTTCCTCCGATTTCCTCGGCTAGAGCAATCGATGCACTATTGGCACTGGAAATAAGAGTTGCGTCAAGAAGTTGTTTGACAGTGTATTTGCGGGCATCTAGTGGGATATTGGATACTCCGGCACTGACAGTTAGTTCAAAGGGGTAGTCAGAAATATCAACTTTGCTGTTCCATTTGAGGTCTCCTTGATCTACCGCTTTATAAACCATGTAGGCTGTTAGGAGCTTGGTAATAGAGCCAATCCCTGTAGAAGTGGTTGCATCTTTTTCGTATAAAATTTTGCCAGTAGTAGCTTCGACAGCGATGGCATGTTTGGCTGCGGCATCATATCCTTTTTTCTTATCTGCTGCAAAAGCAGGGGCTACGCTTCCCAGACAGAGTAAGAAGGTCATCATAAGCGTAATCAGTTTTTTCATGGTTTGTTCCTTCATGTATTTTGGATATTTATTATACCACATTTTGAGAGGAACATAAGGTGTAGAGAAGGGGCATTTACTAACAGGACTAATTTTGAAGGCAAGATAAAACTACCTTTTGATATCTAAAAGGTAGTTTTGTGTTTACTTATTTCCTGTAAAGAAATTAACGATATGGTTCCACCAAACTTTTAAGAAGAAACTTTTCTTGATAGATTGGTTGGCTGTTACCGAAATTTGAGGCGGATCAGAGATGTAACCTGTTCCTACGAGATTCTTATCATCAAAGGTTGCTGTTCCAATAGTGTCACCTTTTTTGATAGGTGCTGTTATGGTTTTTGCTTTGATTTTAACAGCATCATTTTTGCTGTTTATTTTTTGAATGACTGTAAGGTCTGACTCGAGCTTAGCAGAGATGGTTTGACGGTCTCCATCGGCTACCTTAATATCATTTTTCTTGACGATTTGTCCTTTGGTGTTGAGGGTTTTGATTTCCCAGTTTTGAGTCACATAATCTAGCAACTCATTTGTGGCTGTGAATCGAGCAGCTTCATCCTCTCCGCCATTGTCCGCATTCATAACAACTGTAATCAAACTCATGCCATTTTCATTGGAGTGGGCTACAAAGGATGCCCCTGCAAGTTCGGTTGTTCCAGTCTTGAGTCCATCAACGCCTTCACGGTAGTTGTCTTGCCCCTCCAACATGTAGTTGTGGGTCGTTAATTTGTTGTCACCTTCGAAGTCAGTTTCGGTTTGCTTGGTGATTTCAAGTACCTGAGGATAGTCTTTGATGAGGTGGTCCGCAATAATTGCAACATCTAGGGCGCTCATCGTATTCTCGTCATCTGGTTTTGAGCCAGGATAGCGGTTATCCCCAAGATATTTATTATTTAGACCAGAAGCGTTAAATAATTTAGCATCTGTAATGCCCCATTCTTTTAGTTGGGCTGTCATAGTGTCAACGAAGGCACTCTCTGATCCTGAGATTTTTTCAGCCAGAGCAATAGCAGCACTGTTAGCGCTGGAAATGAGGGTGGCATCTAGGAGTTGTTTAACAGTGTATTTTCGGGAATCCAGTGGGACATTTGAAACTTCTGAATCAACGGTTAAGTTGAAAGGATAGTCTGAAATATCTACTTCAGTGTCCCAGGTAATTTTTCCTTGATCAACTGCTTTATAGACCATGTAGGCTGTTAGGATTTTAGTCATTGAAGCCACACCATCAGGGGTAGTGGCGTCCTTTTCATAGAGGACTTTTCCTGTAGTTGCTTCGATAGCAATCGCATGTTTAGCGGAAACATTGAAGTCATCTGTCTGTTCTTGTGCTAGAGCAGGTGTTACTAGGCCTAGTAAGATTAAGGCAATCATGATGATGTGTTGTAATTTTTTCATAGTCATTCCTTTGTCTCTCATAGGTGTTTATTATATCACAAAACGACTTAAATATCTGAGAGAAAGGGAATCTTAGCTGCTAACTTATGCTGGAGCTCTGCCATTTTTGACTATATTATGGTAAAATGAAAGTTATATCAAATGAATGACATAAAGTTGACCGGTTCGTTTTTATAAGGGCTGGTCATGGATAAAAAGAGGGATCAAACATGGCTAAACAAACTTTTGAGATGACCTTTGCAGGACGCCCGCTTGTCGTTGAAGTTGGGCAGGTAGCCAAGCAGGCTAATGGTGCTGTCGTCGTGCGTTATGGAGATACAACGGTATTATCAACAGCTGTTATGTCTAAAAAGATGGCAACTGCAGATTTCTTTCCTTTACAGGTTAATTATGAGGAAAAAATGTATGCAGCTGGTAAGTTCCCGGGGGGCTTTAACAAGCGTGAGGGTCGTCCTTCAACAGATGCCACGTTGACTGCTCGCCTCATTGACCGTCCTATTCGTCCTATGTTTGCGGAAGGCTTCCGAAATGAAGTTCAAGTCATTAACACCGTCCTCTCTTATGATGAGAATGCTAGTGCTCCGATGGCAGCTATGTTTGGCAGCTCTTTAGCTCTTTCTATTTCTGACATTCCTTTCAATGGTCCGATTGCTGGGGTTCAAGTGGCCTATGCCGCAGAAGATTTCATCATCAACCCAAGTGCAGCGGATAAGGAAATTTCACTTTTAGACTTGACAGTGGCAGGTACCAAGGAAGCTATCAATATGGTAGAGTCGGGTGCTCAGGAATTGTCTGAGGATATTATGTTGCAAGCACTCTTGAAGGGACATGAGGCTATTCAAGAGTTGGTTGATTTCCAAAATTATATCGTTGCAGCTGTTGGTAAGGAAAAGGCTGAGGTTGAACTTCTACAAGTTGATGCTGATTTGAAAGTCGAAATCGAAACGGCTTATTATGATCAGTTAGCTAAGGCTGTTCAGGTGGAAGAAAAACTGGCGCGTGAAGCAGCAACTCAGGCTGTAAAAGAAGAAGTCCTCGCCTCTTATCAAGAACGCTTTGCAGAAGATGAAGATAAGGAAACCATTCTGCGTGATGTAGCAGAAATCCTTGAGCAGATGGAACATGCTGAAGTACGCCGTCTCATTACCGAGGATAAGGTTCGTCCAGATGGTCGTCGTGTGGATGAAATCCGTCCTTTGGACGCAGAGATTGACTTTCTTCCTAAGGTTCATGGTTCAGGTCTCTTTACACGTGGACAAACTCAAGCCTTGTCAGTTTTGACTTTAGCACCTATGAGTGATACACAACTTGTTGATGGTTTGGATCCAGAGTATAAGAAACGCTTCCTTCACCACTATAATTTCCCTCAGTATTCAGTGGGTGAAACAGGGCGTTACGGTGCACCAGGTCGACGTGAAATAGGTCACGGAGCCTTAGGTGAACGTGCCCTTGCTCAGGTTCTTCCAAGTGTTGAAGAGTTCCCTTATGCTATCCGTTTGGTAGCAGAAGTCTTGGAGTCAAATGGTTCTTCCTCACAAGCCTCTATTTGTGCAGGAACCTTGGCTCTTATGGCTGGTGGTGTACCGATTAAGGCGCCTGTTGCAGGGATAGCCATGGGGCTTATCTCAGATGGTACTAACTACACTGTCCTGACTGATATTCAAGGTTTAGAAGACCATTTTGGAGATATGGACTTTAAAGTAGCTGGTACACGTCAAGGAATTACAGCTCTTCAGATGGATATTAAGATTTCAGGTATTACACCTGCCATTCTCGAAGAGGCTTTGGCTCAAGCCAAGGTAGCTCGTTTTGAGATTCTTGACGTTATTGAGTCAGCAATCGCTGAGCCACGTCTAGAATTGGCACCAACAGCGCCCAAGATTGACAGTATTCAGATTCCTGTTGACAAAATCAAGGTTGTCATCGGTAAAGGTGGCGAAACGATTGACAAGATTATCGCTGAGACTGGTGTCACTATCGATATCGATGAAGAAGGTCTTGTTCAGATTTTCTCTAGTGATCAGGATGCCATTAACCGTGCTAAAGCTATCATCTCCGATCTTGTACGTGAAGCTAAGGTTGGAGAGGTTTACACTGTACCAGTTGTGCGTATTGAAAAGTTCGGTGCCTTTGTTCACCTCTTTAATAAGACAGATGCTCTTGTCCACATCTCAGAACTAGCTTGGGAACGCACTGAGCGTGTCGAAGATGTGGTTAAGGTTGGGGATATGGTAACTGTTAAAATTATCAAAATCGATGAAAAAGGACGTATCGATGCCTCAATCAAGACCTTGCTTCCTAAGCCTGAAAAGATTGAGGACGGAGAAAATAAAGGAGAGCATCGTCACCGCCGTCGTTCTCATCACAAACCACGCCACCATAATGAAAATGGTGAAGCACCGAAAAATCCTGATAAATCAGAAACGAAAGAACAGATAGAAGAATGACAGAAAATCAAGAATTGCAAGCTTTTGATGAAACTCTAAAAGAATTTTTAAAGGAACCAGACCACTTTTTGACCAGTTTGGCTTTGGTTAATCACCTACAACGTACTCCCGTCTTGGCTGCCCAAGACCTCTACGCAGTTGAAGTGGAAGGCAAGAAGGTTGTTCCTGTCTTCACTAGTGAACAGGACTTACAATCTTTCAAAGCTACTCAAGAGAGTGCTCGAGAACAGACTTGGATAGAACGTTCAAGCTTAGATATCCTAACACAACTGGTTCAGGCAGAGCTTTTTGGTCTTGCTTTCAATTTAAAAGAGGATGGTGATTTCTCAAACACCACTCTGTTTGCAAGCAGTGAACTTATCCAGTTTATCAACTATTTCACTCAGACCTTAAATAATCTTTTGGGTGAGGAAAATCAAAAGGCAGATTTTAAAGATAAGATTTATCTTGTTCCAGCCTTCATTCACAAACGCGAGGAAGATGGTCAGGATGACCGTTTCTTTGCGACCATGTCGAATGCAGAGGGACAGAGTTATGTGCCAGTGTTTACGAACTTAACGAGCTTTGCAAAATGGTACGGTAACGAAACTTTTGGCCTACCTTTCCGTAAGGCTAAAGGGACGATTTTACAATGGCCACTGTCAGAAATTTACCAGCCTTCAACAGGTGAAAATGAGTTGGATAAGGTTCAAGGTATTGTCATCAATCCGTTTGATGAGCAACCTGAGTTAGTCGATTGGTCTTATTTTGAGGGGGATAGCGAGTAGACCTAGTGTTTACAGCTCTCCACTTTAAAGAAATAATAGGGCCACAACAAACAATAATAGCAATAATGATGTAAGGAGTGACCTAAATGGGTTGGTGGAAAGAAAGTATTGATATAGTAAAGAAAAATGACCCAGCAGCTCGGACGAGTCTGGAGGTTCTTTTAACCTACCCTGGATTAAAAGCCTTGGCTGCTCATCGTATCTCACATTTTCTCTGGCGCCACCATTGTCGACTCTTAGCGCGTATGCATAGTCAGTTTTGGCGCTTCTGGACTCAAATCGAGATTCACCCAGGGGCTCAGATTGCTGAAGGTGTTTTCATCGACCATGGCTCAGGCCTTGTCATTGGTGAGACAGCTGTTGTGGAGAAGGGTGCTATGCTTTACCACGGTGTCACTTTAGGTGGTACTGGTAAAGATGTCGGAAAACGTCACCCAACCGTTCGTGAGGGTGCCTTGGTTTCAGCCCATGCTCAGGTCATAGGCCCTATTGAGATTGGAAAGAATTCTAAGGTCGGTGCGGCAGCTGTGGTTGTTGCGGATGTCCCAGAAGATGTTACAGTCGTTGGTGTTCCTGCTAAGGTTGTGCGTGTTCATGGTCAAAAGGATGAAGAAGTTATTCACGATATTGAAGAAGGACGTGAATACTATAGCGAAAAACTAGAAGACCTTCTAAAAGCAGCTAGCTTCCACTCATCACGGCTATAAGGAAAGGAAACGATGAAACTATTTAGTTCAAAGGTGACTCGATTGACGGTCGTGGGCCCTCTTGCCCTTGTTTACATTGCTTTACATAGAGCAGACTATAGCATGGCAGCCTTGTGGTTTTGCATTGCTCTTTTATGGGCTGGTCTTGTTTTTAAGCAACGTCACAAGTAATACTTGAGTTATGAAAAATTTATTCAAAAACAATCCTTTTTTGGTCTTCTATATAGTTGGGAGTTTCCTTTCAGCTATGTCTCTCTTGGCTCAAGGTCAGCTAGTTGCGGCTATATGGATTATCATTCTTGTGATACTCTTGTGTTTATACCTAAACCATATCAAGGATAAAAAATAGTTTCCAGTTAATTGAAAGGAATCTCTAGTGATTAAAATTTATGATACGATGACGCGTTCGCTCCGTGATTTTGTACCTTTGACAGAAAATGTTGTCAATATGTATGTCTGCGGACCAACAGTTTACAATTATATTCATATCGGAAATGCCCGTTCAGCAGTAGCTTTTGATACTATTCGTCGTTATTTTGAGTATTGTGGCTACACAGTCAACTATATTTCTAACTTTACGGATGTAGATGATAAGATTATCAAGGCAGCCAATGAAGCTGGTATTTCAACTAAAGAATTGTCGGACAAGTTTATCGCAGCTTTTATGGAAGATACTGCACAGCTTGGCATTAAACCAGCGACACAAAATCCTCGTGTTATTAACTACATGGATGAAATCATTGCATTTGTGTCAACCTTGGTTGACAAAGGATTCGCCTATGTCTCTGAAGGTGATGTTTACTTCCGAGTAGCTAAGTCAAACAACTATGCTAAATTAGCTAACAAGACTTTGGAAGATCTTGAAATTGGTGCAAGCGGACGTACGGATGCTGAAACAGAACGTAAGGAGAATCCTCTGGATTTTGCCCTTTGGAAAGCTGCCAAAGAGGGAGAAGTTTCTTGGGACAGCCCGTGGGGACTTGGTCGTCCTGGTTGGCACATCGAATGTTCAGTTATGGCGACTGAAATCCTTGGAGATACCATCGACATCCATGGTGGAGGGGCAGACCTTGAGTTTCCACACCATACCAATGAAATTGCACAATCAGAAGCCAAAACTGGCAAGACCTTCGCCAACTACTGGATGCACAACGGTTTTGTCAATGTGGACAATGAGAAAATGTCAAAATCCTTAGGTAACTTTGTAACGGTTCATGATATGCTTAAGACAGTCGATGGTCAAGTGCTTCGCTTCTTCCTAGCAACACAACAGTACCGTAAGCCAATTAACTTTACTGAAAAAGCTATTCATGATGCTGAAGTCAATCTTAAGTATTTGAAAAACACCCACAGTCTTCCCTTGACAGATCAGGTGAATCAAGATGAGTTGCAAACTTATCTTGAAGCCTTCCAAGAAGCTATGGATGATGACTTTAATACAGCGAATGGTGTGACTGTTCTGTTTGACATGGCCAAATGGATTAATTCAGGCAATTATGACCAAACCGTTAAGGATGCTTTTGAAAAAATGCTCCAAGTCTTCGGTATTGTTTTCGAAGAAGAAGTCCTTGATGAAGATATCGAAAAACTCATTGAAGAGCGTCAAGCAGCGCGGGCCAACAAGGACTTTGCGACAGCAGACCGCATTCGCGATGAGTTAGCTGCTCAAGGTATCAAACTTCTTGATACCAAGGATGGTGTGAGGTGGACACGTGACTAAACACCTTGATGTCAACCTTATTAATGGTATTGCTCTCGCTTTTGAGGGAGATGCTGTTTATTCCTTGTACATTCGCCGTCACCTGATTTTTCAAGGTCAGACCAAGCCAAATCAATTGCACCGTCTAGCTACACGCTATGTGTCGGCAAAGGCGCAGGCTAGTCTCATTGAAAAAATGCTAGAGCAAGAGCTTTTGACTGAAAAAGAGCTAGATATCTATAAACGAGGTCGTAATGCGAATAGCCATACCAAGGCTAAAAATACAGATGTCATTACCTACAAAATGTCAACAGGCTTCGAAGCAGTCATGGGCTATCTTCATATGACCGAGGATATTGCTCGCTTAGAGGCACTAATTGCTTGGTGTATTGACGAAGTTGAAAAAGAAATCTAAAAATTCTGCCGAGAGCAGGATTTTTTGTTATTTTTTAAAGGCTATAAAAATTGTAACAGTTAGCCAGAGTTTCAAAATTTAGATTATTTGAAAATCAAAGTAATTCAGCGTCTTGACAATGAAAAATAAGATGAAACTAATATTTAGCACCTTGAAAATGAGAAAGTTAAGGGATGTCTGACACGTGTAAAACCCCGATATTATAGCGTTTTTTAATAAAACTAATTTGACAGAAAGTAAAAAAAAAGTCTATAATATTAGTAAATGAGGCCATCTAAAAAATGAGGAGGTGAATGGAAATAGCTAAGAAAAAAGTTTTCTATACAACTTTTGCTGCTTTGATTTTATCTAGCTTTACGCTTCAAACAGGTAAAGCAGATGAAGTTCAGGTAAAACCTGATGAAGCTAAAATAGATTATGTTAATAGTGAGGCACCGGCTCCAGTTGCTCCTCAGGCTGATTTTTCATCAGTAGGAGCTAAGGCAGAGCCAGCGAGTCAAGTAAGTTCAGTAGTGACCTCAACATCACTGATGGTTGTCTCTTCAAGTGAGACAGATGAGGGGCTTCTTGAGGTACATTCTCAAGTTGATATCGTGGAGACTAGCGTTTCTACGACGACACCTCATTCAGAAGAGGCTCGTGCCCAGGCTTTTGGTGAGGATCGATCAGTAGCGGCATCTGAACGAGGAGATGCAAACCTAACATCTGATTCTGAACAAGCAAAACCAAATATTGTGCTTACTTATGATAAGTCTCGTGAGGCTACAGCGACTGCAGAGTCTCAAGCTGTGACTTCAATGTATAAGAGTGAAAGCACCTTATATACATCTGAACTTGCTGGAAATACACATGCAGTTATTGAAAAATCAGAGTATTCTTCACTGGATTCTCATACGACATCTGTAAGTGCGACTCCTACTAGCCAAGCTATTGCAACTTCTGAAGTCGCTTCTGAGTCTGCAAGTACTGCAAGCTCTCTTGCATCTACCGCTCCAGAAACGAGTCAGTTAAATAATAATTCAGAAGATAGCTTAACTGTCCTTACGGTTGGCTGGAAAGATTCATCATCAACTTCTGAGGTCTTTAAAACTTCTGAAGTGGTTTCTATGTTGCAAAGTGAGAGTTTGACCTATTCGTCAGAGGTAACCTTTACGGATGGACTCATCTCAGAAATCTTAGCAACTCCAATCACTTCTGAAGTATACACCGTTGTTCCAAAACGAGATAGTACTGGAGCGCTTCTTGAAGATCAACCTGCTGTTACAGGGAATACAGATATTCTTTATTTAGCACGTGGTGAAATCTTTAACGTCAACTTTGATGTTAACAAGATGGAAGGTAAGAAGATTAAGGGCCTTAATCTAGTCCTTGATGGCAAACAAATTCATCATAGCTACTTTGTTGAAGGAACTTTGGATGAGGTCAATGCTGGTTTGAGTGCCTACCATTTGGCAGAGCAAACGACTGGTATTCATAAAATGACCTTTGAGTTGATTGATACGAATAACAATATTCATTATCTGACACAGACTTTTAGCGTCTTCAATGAAGGCGAGCGTCCAGTGACACCGGATAGTTACCGTAGGAATCAGTATTCATCAACAACGACAACAACGACTGTACCGGTTACTTATAATACCAGTGCAAATAGCTACACTGAAACCGCCAATCATATACAAGCTACGGCTGTTAATGAGTTGGCTGAGACAACTAGAGCGCTAACACAGCAATTAGCAGAACAAATTGCTGAGGTTTTGAGTGGTTGGTCTTCAGCAATTTCTGGAAATAGTTCAACAAGCACAGGTTCAATTGATATCTTCCAAGCAGCAGGTAAAACCATTACTCAAGCTGCGAGAAAGATTGCAGAATCAATCTCAGATCCAGATACAATTGGTAAGCAAGCTTTGGCTGCTGCAACTGTTGTTCTCGTTCTTCTAGTGCTTTACCTAGCAGCAATTACATTTATTTAACATGCTTTGCCCTCGTAAGAGGGCTTTTTTTATGATAGAATTAGCTTATGAAAACAACTAAAGAATCAAGTCTAGACATTGTTTATGGTGTGCATGCCGTAACAGAGAGTCTGGAAGCAAATACTGGAAATAAACTCTATATTCAAGATGATCTTCGAGGGAAAAATGTTGATGCCATTAAGGCCTTGGCAGCTGAAAAGAAGGTCTCCATCTCTTGGACACCTAAGAAAACCTTGTCTGATATGACAGGTGGAGCTGTGCATCAAGGTTTTGTTCTTCGTGTGTCAGAGTTCGCTTACTCTGAGCTCTCAGTTATTATGGATAAGGCTGAACAAGAGGAGAATCCTCTAGTCCTCATTTTAGATGGACTCAACGACCCTCATAACTTTGGTTCTATCCTACGTACAGCTGATGCTACTCAGGTGACAGGAGTTATTATTCCTAAGCATCGTGCTGTGGGGGTAACACCTGTCGTTGCCAAGACATCAACAGGGGCAGTGGAACATATTCCCATTGCCCGAGTGACCAATCTTAGCCAAACTCTTGATAAACTTAAAGAAGCAGGCTTCTGGGTATTTGGAACAGATATGGATGGCACCCCATCTCATAAATGGAACACAGCTGGAAAGGTTGCCCTTATCATTGGTAATGAAGGCAAGGGAATCTCTGCTAACATCAAGAAACAAGTGGATGAGATGATTACTATTCCTATGAGTGGTCACGTGCAGAGCCTTAACGCTAGCGTGGCAGCTGCAGTTCTCATGTATGAAGTTTATCGAAACCGATTGTAACTATGAAAAAAAGAATACTTCTAGTTGATGGTTATAATATGATTGCCTTTTGGCAAGAAACCCGTCAACTCTTTAAGACCAATCAGCTTGATGAAGCTCGTGAAACATTGCTTCGTAAGCTCAATCATTATGCTAACTTTGAACATATTGATATTATCTGTGTGTTTGATGCTCAGTTTGTTCCAGGGAGCCGTCAGCGTTATGATCAGTATCGTATCAGTGTTATTTTTACTGAGGAAGATGAGACAGCAGATAGCTATATTGAGCGCGCAGCGGCTGAGATGAATACTGTTCAAAATTTAGTTGAAGTAGCAACTAGTGACTTAAATGAACAGTGGGCTATCTTTTCACAAGGAGCTTTACGTGTTTCGGCGCGTGAGTTGGAAGAGCGTGTCAATACTGTTAAGTCTGACTTAGACAAGATGTCGGCACATATTGACTTAAAGACACCAAAACTACGTCCATGGGACGATGCACAATTAGGGAAATTACAGGACCTTTTAAATGAAATAGAATAGAGGGACATATGACATTTAACATTTTGACAGATTCCACAGCAGATCTAGATGAAAAATGGGCTCAGGAGAATAAGGTAGAGCTCGTTGGTTTGACCATTACGCTTGATGATATTGCCTATGAGACCGTTGGCCCTAACCGTTTAACGAGTGGCCATCTCTTGGAACGTATGCAGGAAGGCAGTCAGCCAACCACAAGCCAGGTGAATGTTGGTCAATTTGAAGAGGTTTTTCGTCGTCATGCCAAAAATGGTGATGCTCTTCTCTATATTGCCTTCTCATCAGTGCTTTCAGGTACTTATCAAAGTGCTGTTATAGCGCGTGACATGATTTTGGATGAATACCCAGAAGCTGTCATTGAGATTGTAGATACCCTGGCGGCAGCAGGTGGGGAAGGTTATCTCTCTATCTTGGCGGCAGAAGCTCGTGATCAAGGTAAGAGCTTGTCTGAAACGAAAGCCATGATTGAGGACATTCTGCCACGTTTACGGACCTATTTCTTAGTTGATGATCTCTACCATCTCATGCGTGGGGGTCGCCTTTCTAAGAGCTCAGCCATTATTGGTAGTTTGATTAATATCAAGCCTCTTCTTTGGCTGGACGCTTCAGGTAAGTTGGTTCCTCTGGCCAAAATCCGTGGACGTAAAAAAGCCATTAAAGAAATGGTCCTACAAGCTACCCAGGATATTGGACATAGCACAGCAATTGTCGCTTATGCCAATGATATTGAAGCAGCGAAGAATCTAAAAGAACAATTATTAGCAGTTGACGGCATTGAGCAAGTGCTTATTATGCCACTTGGACCAGTCATCTCTACCCACGTCGGACCAGATACCTTAGCTGTCTTTACGATTGGTAAAGAAGCTAGATAGAAATAGTGTCAGATAGGATTTCCTATCTGATTTTTTGTTTTCTGAAATGATAGATTAATAGAATATCAAAAGATAATCCATACAAAATGAATGATATATTTGACATAGTGTAAAATAATGCTATAATGAATCTAGAAAATGGAGGAAACAAAATGAAAAAGTCAAAGAAAAAAGTAGCTAGCACGATGGATGAACGTGCTCAGTTGATCAGCGGAGAATCTTCTGCTAGAGGTTATTGGGTAGCCATGCTTGGTATATTTGTAACGATTATGGTTGCTAGCAAGACACACTCCGTCGAATTAGTGCAGTCACTATTAATCATCACTTTCTTTGGTTCTATGTGCCTAGTATTAGTTCACAGCGTATCACGTAATGGGCATCCATGGTTGCTAGACAAAAAACTTGAGAAGAAGATGCTTATAATTTCCTGGGTAATGTGTTTTTTGGGAATTTTTATATTGCTAATGGGCCTCTTAAGTCTATTTCAGTCGTTTAAGATAGGGAAGAATCTTATGAGTAGTGTAGCATTTTTGACATTGGGTTTGACCCTTATTTGTGACTGCTGGGTTATTATTAAAAGAATCAAGAAGAACCGTCTGGAAGAACAGGAAGACGAAGAGTAGGTTTTTTAAATGAAAAATTTAAAAATGAAGTCAGCGCGTGTAGCAAAGGATCTCACTCAACAGGGGTTGGCAGATGCTATAGGAGTCTCTCGTCAGACTATCTCAGCTATTGAAAAGGGAGACTACAACCCGACTATAAATCTGTGTATTGCTATCTGCAAAACTCTGGACAAAACTTTAGACCAGCTTTTTTGGGAATCTGAGGATTAATTTGTACCCCCTTAGAGGTTAATTAGGTATGATTTCTAGTCTTACACCTTATAAAATTAGAGACTAAAAAAATACAAAAAATAAAAGAAAAACACCTCCAAATGACTTGCCTTGGACGTGTTTTTTTGATATTATGTTAAACGGTATTGTTTACCCCATTTGAAAGGCCCCGGAACCTTCCAAATACTTTTCGATGGGAAGGAACACCCATCACTCGTAAACAAAAATCGAACTATATATAGGAGAAATCATGAACAAAACAACATTTATGGCTAAACCAGGCCAAGTTGAACGTAAATGGTATGTCGTTGACGCAACTGATGTGCCACTTGGACGTCTTTCTGCAGTAGTTGCTAGCGTACTTCGCGGAAAAAACAAACCAACTTTCACACCACACACTGATACAGGTGACTTCGTAATCGTTATCAATGCTGAAAAAGTTAAATTGACTGGTAAAAAAGCAACTGATAAGATCTACTACACTCACTCAATGTACCCAGGTGGATTGAAACAAATCTCAGCAGGTGAACTTCGTTCTAAAAACGCTGTTCGTTTGATTGAAAAATCAGTTAAAGGTATGCTTCCACACAACACTCTTGGACGCGCACAAGGTATGAAATTGAAAGTCTTCGTTGGCGGTGAGCACACTCACGCTGCACAACAACCAGAAGTACTTGATATCTCAGGACTTATCTAATTCTAAGAGGAAAGGAGCACTAATATAATGGCACAAGCACAATATGCAGGTACAGGACGCCGTAAAAACGCCGTTGCACGCGTACGTTTGGTTCCAGGTACTGGTAAAATCACAGTTAACAAAAAAGATGTAGAAGAATACATCCCACACGCAGACCTTCGTCTCGTTATCAACCAACCTTTCGCAGTTACTTCAACTGAAGGTTCATACGACGTACACGTTAACGTTGTAGGTGGTGGATACGCTGGTCAATCAGGTGCGATCCGTCACGGTATCGCTCGTGCACTTCTTCAAGTAGATCCAGACTTCCGCGATTCATTGAAACGCGCTGGACTTCTTACTCGTGATGCACGTATGGTTGAACGTAAGAAACCAGGTCTTAAGAAAGCTCGTAAAGCATCACAATTCTCAAAACGTTAATCAATACGATTATATCAACGTTTACAGACATTCAAGAATTATTTCTTGGATGTCTTTTTTGTTTCAAAAAATCAAAGTTCACCCCAAAATTCACCCCATATTCACCCCATCAATTTTTTAAACTACGAAAAGCAATATCACCTACAGTCTGATTGACTTTATCTTTGATATTAACGTAAGTTTTTGTAATCTCTTTATCACTATGAGTAAGAGCTTCTGAGAAGGCTTCAAGAGAAACACCTGCTTGTTTAGCAAGAGTAGCACCAGTATGTCTTAGTTTGTGTGGTGATGCTGGTGCTAATTCGGGATGTCTTCGTCTGACTGATTTCATCTTGATAAAACTTAAAATTTTTCTAATTATAACGAAGCATAGTCAAAAAGCTATGACCTCTATATTCACAAAAAAATCCAGACCAATACTAGTCCAGATTTCTTGTCTATTAAACATTCTTTTCAAAGAATGGAAGAACGGCTGTAACGGCTTTGTCAACGCAATTATTTAACTGTGAGAATCCGACGCACATAAATTTTAAATGGCGTCTCAGTCACATTTAAATTTATGAGACGCTTAGACGTTAGGCTTTCAATTTGTCAAATTTTGCTTTGACATTTGCCTTGAATTCTTCAAGTTTAGCCTTGCGTTCGGCTTTACGTTCAGCCTTCATTTGTGCACGTGCCTGGTTGTAGAGGTCTTCTTGGACTTGCAGAGCTGCTTCGATTTCGGCTACGACGGTTGCTACATCCCAACGCACGATTTGGGTGTCGTACTTGGTGAAGTAAGCATCGATGACTGCTTCGTTGTTTTCTTGCACCAAGGCGACAACGGCTGTTTCGCCGTCGATCAATTTTTGAGACACAACGTCAATCAAGCCAGCTTCTGCCGTATCAACGGTATCACCAGCAGCCAAACCATAGAGGCTGCCAATACCATAACCAAACAA
Organism: Streptococcus sp. 22.1; assembly: GCF_016648645.1. Taxonomy (NCBI): domain Bacteria; kingdom Bacillati; phylum Bacillota; class Bacilli; order Lactobacillales; family Streptococcaceae; genus Streptococcus; species Streptococcus sp. 22.1. Next base: position 32,319 of record NZ_JACLQK010000024.1, read on the forward strand.
GACGCCGATAGGACCACCCAAAAGCCCGATAACTGCACCGAGCAAGCCACCTTCTAGGGTTGCATCCGTCGTTGAATCTTCAAAGTCATAGCGTTCTTTTTCAACGATGTGACCGTTTTCATTTTTGACCAAGGCGATTTGAGCAACCTTGGTCGTCTGAGTTTGGCGGAAAGCCTTCAAATCCGCAAAGGACTGATAAGCTTCGCTTTCAGTGTTAAAGACTGAAACTACTAGGTTTTCCATAGTTAGTACCTCTTTTCTAAATATATACGTTCATTATAATACAGTTTCAATCACTTTTCAATCATTTTAGTGCGACATTTTAATTGATATGTCGCGTTTATCAGCGTCAAAGAACAGTTTCAGGCAGCGGTATATCTTTGCCATATCCCAGCCCAGACACTCTGGCGACTCTGAGTGATTATCAAGAAAGGCGTCCAGCAACATCTTAAAGCCTCCCGTGCAAAAAGTAAATAAATAGTGTTTTTCCTGTATGCCTGTCACACGGCTAAAAGACCGCTTGACCAAATCTTCCAGAAAATTATAGCAGATTTATGTACCAGCTCTGTGTAGCGAGTCTGATGAGCGTGCCGAATCACATCGACACTTTTATAGAATCTGCCAACTGTTTCCTTATGGTCGAATCCTTGAAAGAAGTCGCTTTATTCGTCGGTCAAGACAATTAATTTGGCTGGTGCAACTGATTCGCCAAGCTATGAACAAGCAATTATTACCTTTTGAAAGCAAAAATGGCAATTATGAAGGTGAAGCTACTCAGGTCTTAGTTCTTCTATCCAATTACTATGCAGACAAAAAACTATTTGATGAAAATACAGATGAATATGGAAATATCTTGATTTTAAAGGATTCATCCATCATTTCTAAATTATCGGCTATCCCAGATTTATTAAAAAGGGGATCTAGTAGGTAACAATAATATCGAATATATCAAAGTACGCAATATTAGGATTTCTTCAGAGGTTGAGTTAGAGTCAGATGTTGATGGGGATAAGTCGGATAATCTGCCAATAGATATAAAAATACTAGAAAACAGGCTTGAAAAAGGCTCGTAAAGCTAGCCAGTTCTCTAAACGTTAATTCGTTGCTGGACAGCAGAATACAAACGAAAACACTTTGCATCTTGCAAGGTGTTTTTTTCTATGAGAACTGGCGGTGCGCAATTAGGATAGCTCTAGCGACTTTAGTCGCATAGAGATATGCTATGCACAGTTGCCCCAAGAAAACAAGCGAAGCGATGTTTGATTGGATGGCAACCACTGCACTCAAAACGTTAATCAACACGATTATATCAACGTTTACAGACATTCAAGAATTATTTCTTGGATGTCTTTTTTTGTTCAAAAAACTAAAGTTCACCCCAAAATTCACCCCAAGTTCACCCTATTACTTTTTGAGACTTCTAAAGGCTATTTCTCCTGCTGTTTGATTTACTGTTTCAGTAGTATTGACATAAGTCTTCGTTATTTGGATGTCACTATGAGTAAGTGCTTCTGAAATAGCATTTAATGATGTTCCAGCCTGTCTTGCCAGAGTTGCTCCGGTGTGTCTTAATTTGTGAGGAGATGCTGGAGGAAGTTCCGGATGTCTTCTTCGAATAGAATTCATTCGATGATTAAGATAATCAATATGAAGTGGAACGTTAATACCGTTTGTTCTATTATTGTATGTGAAAACGAATTGCTTTTCATTCTGTCTGATTCCAAACAGCTTTAGTTGCTTTTTTTGTTCTATTTTCCAATCGGTCAGGATATTCATTAGTTCTTTAGGTGCTTTAAATAGAGTTTTTTTATTTCCTTTAGTTGATTTAACATTTCCGAATTTGTCTAATGCTTGTTCAATGAGAATTTCATTTTTTTCAAAATTGATATGTTTCCATTGGAGAGCGTAGGTTTCTGATTTTCTATCTGATAAAAAGAATGTCGTATAGAACAAAGCATAATCTTTTAATTCCATTCGATCATTTTTTAGATCGTCATCAAATGCTTGTAGCCATTGTTTAAGTTCTTCCTCATTTAATGCTAGGTCTTCAAACTTTTTACTTTCTTTGAGGGCTAATTTTTTATTAGCTTTAATTCTACTGATTGTCTTTTTTACCTTATTGACTTGAATATATTCAAGCTCTTCTGCCCAGTCCAAGACAGAATTGACGTACCCTCTAATGGATTTAAAGTTGGCATAAGAATTCGATAGTGGAGTAAGAAGTGACAAAACTAGTTGTTTATTTTCATTGAGATGATCAATAGAATAATTACCTAGGACTGGAAGAATTTGCAAACGAAAGAGATTTTCTGTTTGAAAGACAGTTACTGCTGTAGGTGGTTTAATAGTAGCAGTAGCTTGTCCTGCTTTATAGGGTTCTAGCCAAATGTCTTTGTAAAAATCTTTAAATAGGATGTCTCCTTTTCTTTGAGATAAAGTAGAAAATCTTCCTAAACGTGCATTTTCAATGTCAACAGCTAACTTAATTTCTGCTTCCTTTGCCTCTCTGCGAGTTTTGAATCTTTTTTCAAATCGTTTACCAATTCCTAACTTTCCTTGGACGTCATCGGGTATGTACACCCTTAGCCTATAAGATCCATTTTTTGTTTTTGAAATGCCCATTTTTGCCTCCTTATGCGCTTATCTCTAGTCGAGTCATCCACTGATTGATACTTTCTTTGCTGAAACGAATGGATTTTCCAATTCGAATATAGGGTAATCCCATTGCAATCCAGATATCAAGGGGATTATGTGAAACTCCAAGATAATGGCACGTTTGTTTTTTGTTCAGAAATGGAGTATCTAATCCCATATCTTCTTTGAAATGATGAATCTCATCTTTGATAAGAGTTGCAATCATTTTTTGAATTTCTTGTGTCTGTTCTTCTGGTAATGTTACCTGCATAATGTCCTCCTTATAAAAAAGAACCGTAATAATACGGTTCTATATTAAGTAAATTGTTGTTCATAAAAGGATAAGCTTTCCTGAATAAAATTATCTAGAGAATTTATCCATTTCAATATATCCTTAGGGAAGTTTGAGTGAATTTCATTGCCTAAATTAAGATACAGTGTGTCATCGTCATTTTTATATTTTTCAATTAATTCCTTGTATTTAGTAAATTTCCCTTTTAAGATACTTTCATACACTTCAAAAAAGTGCTTAGTAGATATTAGTAGACTATGATGATACTCTGTAATGGTAGTGTAAAAATCTATATTAGCAATATCAAAACGATCCTCTAAGATTGTATTCCTTACTTTTTCTAAGGTACTTTTAGCAGAGTTACTAAATTTAAAATTTTCACCTTCTTTAAGGATATATTCTAGGTTAAAACTATATCTTAAGCCATCGAAATAAATATGATATGCCCCCTGTCAAGTAGACAGGTTAAATATCTAAAAAAGTGTCTGTTTTTGAAGGTCAGTCGTACATAATA
>NZ_JACLQK010000025.1:0-616 GCF_016648645.1 Streptococcus sp. 22.1
CATAAAAAGAATATAATAATACCCATATATTGACCATGACAACATCAAACAATATGTTTAATTAAGGAAAAAATGACAAAGAAAAGAAAGACTAATAGCGTTACTAACCTCAAGTCTGCTTTGATAGACCTCCTACTTGAAATGGAGTACTCAAAAATAACCATTGGAAATATAACTCAGAGAGCAAATGTTAGTAGGGGAACATTTTATCAACATTTTCTTGATAAGGATGATTTAGCATACTCTATCGGAACAGAGACGATGCAAAGATTTTGGGAGATTTTAGCCCAAGGAAATTTAGATAAAGAGGACATGCTTTTAAAGGCTCTACTATTAATAAAAAATGACTATAAACATTTTAAAGCAATTTCAAAAGCACCTCACGTTCAATTTAAAGATAAGGTTCAACAACTTATTTGTGATCTTATAAATAACAACTCAGCTATTAGAGAAAAGATCAAGAAAAAGACGAAGATTTCAGATGAAATTGTGATAAAAGCCTTCTCTACATCTTTTGAAACCATTATCTCATCCTGGATTGATAATGATTTATCGGAAAGTCCCGAAAAAGTTGTAGATAATATCATTAAAATTGAACAGCTATTTTGGAAATAAT